>NZ_DS989850.1:141700-292153 GCF_000155555.1 Coleofasciculus chthonoplastes PCC 7420 | reverse complement strand
GGGTTTCGTCATTGGTATCGCTACCGAATTGCTCACCGGGCAAGGCATTCTCCAGCAACTCGGCTTGATGTAATCCACCGAGACGGGTCATTGGACAAGGCAAGAACGTACACCAAAGGGTATTGAGAGGGCAGAATTATGCAAGAACAAGAAACCAAGTTTGGCTTTACCTCATTTGCGGAAACCTGGAATGGTCGCTTAGCGATGCTAGGCTTCGTCATTGGTATCGCTACCGAATTGCTAACCGGGCAAGGCATTCTCCAGCAACTCGGCTTGATGTAATCCACCAAGACGGGTCATTGGACAAGGCAAGAACGTACACCAAAGGGTATTGAGAGGGCAGAATTATGCAAGAACAAGAAACCAAGTTTGGCTTTACCTCATTTGCCGAAACCTGGAATGGTCGCTTAGCGATGCTAGGCTTCGTTATCGGTATCGCTACCGAATTACTCACCGGGCAAGGCATTCTCCAACAACTCGGCTTAATGTAGTTAATCCTTCTAACGAAAACGCTTCGTTTCCCTATGAACTGATTGAACTGTTGGTAGCCGACAGGCATCTAGAACTGATTACTATAGAGCGATTAAAAGACTGAGGGCTTTTGCCTTCGGTCTTTTGCCGTTATTCTATGAGTCTGTCTATTTACGGTTATTGAGTATGTCCTCCCAACCATCGAGGAAGCCCAGCGCTATCAACATTGTTTTTGTCGGCTTTATTGCTGTCGCTATCCTATTTGCCGGGTATACCGACAAGATGCAAGCCATTACTGACGCCAGTTTTGAATCCGCTAAAACGGCTGTCGAGTTAGCCATTGGTTTGATTGGTGTCATGGCACTTTGGCTAGGATTGGTGCGGGTTTTGGAAGCCGGAGGGCTGATGTACAATCTGGCAACTTTGCTCAAACCCTTGATGGTGAAACTTTTTCCCGATGTACCTCCCACCCATCCGGCGATGGGGGCGATGATTCTGAATATTTCTGCCAATATGCTGGGGTTGGGGAATGCAGCGACTCCGTTTGGCATTAAGGCGATGGTGGAGTTGAATAAGTTGAATCCGTTTCCGGGAACAGCAACGGATGCGATGTGCTTGTTTTTGGCAATTAATACATCCAGTGTGGCTTTATTTCCCTTGGGTGTCATTGGGGTACGGGCGGCGGCAAATAGTAGTGATCCTGCAGGCATTTGGCTACCGACGTTTTTGGCTACGACTTGTTCTACCCTAGTTGGAATTTTAGTGGCGTTGTTTTTACGTAAACGAAGTCAAGTATCGGATATGACTGTCGCGGATAGTTCAGGACAAGAAACGGTGCTGCAAACTGAGGATGAGGTTAAGCCCGTTGAAGAACCCGATTTTTCCCATTTGTTGTATCCATCAGGTCGAATTTCTAAAATTATCGCCTGGGGGTTTATTGCTGGATTTCTGTTTTCCATGGTTTATGGCGTGATAATCCGCCAAAGTTTAGCTGGTTTCTTCAACCAAGATTTTATTTCCTATTGGCTGATTCCTACATTAATCTTATTGATTATCGCCTATGGGGTTGGACGCGGGGTGAAAGTGTATGAAGCGGTGACAGAGGGAGCGGTACAGGGGTTCGAGATTGCGATTCGGATTATTCCGTTTCTCGTCGCTATTTTAGTGGCAATTGGTATGTTTCGGGCGTCGGGGGCGATGGAGGCGCTTTCGACTCTATTAAATCCGATTACGAGTTTAATTGGAATGCCTGCGGAAGTTTTACCGATGGCGTTAATCCGTCCTCTTTCTGGGGGAGGGGCGTTTGGAATTATGAGTGAAATTGTGGAAAGGGCGCCCGATTCCTATAGTGCGTTTTTGGCTTCGACGATGATGGGAAGTACGGAAACAACGTTTTATGTGTTGGCGGTTTATTTTGGTGCTGTTGGGATTACTCGCATCCGTTATGCACTGGTGGCAGCTTTATTGGCAGATGCGACGGGATTAATTATGGCTTGTGTGTTTTCGGCTTTGTTTTGGGGATAAATTGGTTATTTGTCATTTGTCATTTGTCATTTGTCCTTTGGATATCCCGGTTAAGCTGTTCGGCATTTAAACCTTAATGCCAATAATGACGAAATCCTTGTAGTGCGTTTAGCGAAGCCATGCCGCAGGCTTTAGCGAAGCCATGCCGCAGGCTTTGCATCTTGCTCGCTACTAATACCCAATTTAAATGCATGACAGCTTATTTGATGTAGGGTGGGCAAGAGTGATCAATCCTGAAGTGCTTATGTTATCGTTTCTGGCTCTTGCCCACCTCCAGGTTAGTTAGAGTTATAAAATTTGGTTTTATTTCTGGATAAACCTTGGGCAAGGGCGGGTTTATTTACATCTGTGTCTACTCATAACCGATAACGGTAAAACCCGCCCCTACAACTAAACCTGTTATACAAATCAGCTTTTGTCACCCTCTTTAAGACGTGGCTACTTTTTCCTTACTACCTTACTCCTCCCCTTGAAACCTTCTGCCTTCTCTCAAGCCTTATCTCAAGACTAACTCGCTATCTAAAGTTAACTCTAAATCGGTTTCTGGGTAAATCACGAAAACTTCCGCTTGTTCGCCTCCACCTAAAAGTAATCCGCCTAATGCGCCTAATCCAGCACCGACTAAAACTTCAATTAAATCAATATCGCCAAATATTTCTGATAAAACTCCGGCGGCGGCTGCACCAATGGCGGCATTTTTGAGAATACGACTTACATCAGTTCCGTTATCAATTGTTTCGGTTTCTGTAATTACCGCAGATGTGGCTTCAATTGGTAATTCTCGATTACTGGTTTTTAGGATTAGCTGTTTAGCGATAAATTGAGTCCCGCCTTCTACTGGACGTAATTCTCCCTCGATTTGACTCCCGGCGGGAATTAAAACGGTTCCGGCTGAGGAACGAATCGGTTGGGTAATTGTTAGGGTGATGGGTGCGGTTTCATCGGGGGTAACGACAATTTTTTCCGCGTCCTCAGACTTAACCGCAATAATTGTTCCCGATGGTACGCTTACCTGTGTAGAACGAGGGGTGACTGGTGTGGGTTGTGAGGGAAACAGTTGCCCGATACGATAAGGTTGGGGTTTTGCTGTTGCGGGTATGGCGATGAGGATGGGAAGTGAGGCTGTTGTGGTTATGCCTAGCGCCATTAAGATAGCTATTTCTGACCGCCAGCGATTATAACTTAACATGGAAATAGACCTGCTATAGGGAAAGGATTATGGATAAAGTTGACTATTTTTTTATTGGGAAGTTCCCGATAATAGGAAATTGATACCTATTTTTTCAACGCAGAGGGACGCAGAGGTTAACGCAGAGGGGCGCAGAGGAATTGGGTATGTTTGAGGTTGAATTTTATAGTATAAACTGTATATAAGCTGATGCTCATTGTAAGTGGGTATTCCCTGTTCCCTAACAACTGACAAATGACGACTAATGGGTATTTTTCCAGCACCTAAGTTTAAGAGGTTTACACTTGAGCGCTTTCAATTGGAATCTGGTGTTGTATTCCCTCAGGTTAATTTAGCTTATCGAATTAGTGGTACACCTTCATCACAACCGCCAATTGTAACTTGTACGGCTTTTTCTCAAAGTTATTATGATTTGGCTTATCTGCGGGGTGCTAAGTTGGCGTTAGATCCGAAAAAAGATTGGATTATTCACACGGAGTTGTTGGGGAATGGGCGCAGTAGTTCGCCAAGTAATACGCCACCACCGTTTAAGGGTGTGAATTTTCCGGCGGTAACGATTCGGGATAATGTGAATTTACAATCTGCACTTCTCAACTACCTTAATGTTAATAGGATTCGGGCTGTGGTTGGTGCGAGTATGGGGGGACAACAGGCAATTCAATGGGCGGTAAGTTACCCGGATAGGGTGGAAAAGGCTGTGGTTATTGCCGGAAGTTGTCGGGCTACTTGGCATGTTCGTCTATTTCTTAATAGTTTAGCAACCTGTATTCGTTCTGATCCAGCGTTTCAGGAGGGCAATTATACAGAACCTCCTTTGCTTGGGCTGTCACGAATGTCTGAAGCTTGGGCGCCTTGGGCTTTTTCGCCAGAGTTTTATTCTTTACAGGTGTATCAAAGGTATCCTGATACTCAGGCAAATTCGTTGGATGAATTTTTGGCGAAATGGCGCACCCGCTATCATGAAAAAGATGCGAATGACCTATTATGTCATTTTCAAACTTGGGCAAATCATGATGTTAGTTTGACGCCGGGTATGGATGGATGTTTAGAAAAGGCTTTGAAGAGTATAAAAGCAGAGGTTCTCTTTCTACCCATTCGCACGGATGCCTATTTTGCTGTGGCTGATGTCACCGCAGAAGCCGCACTCATTCCTCATGCCCAAGTTATGGTGCTAAACTCAGTCTATGGTCATGCGGCGGCGTTTGGACGAGACAAGAGCGATCGCACTCAACTCAATCAGGCGATCGCGAATTTCCTCCATCAAGACATCAACCCTTCTCTCATGGGCTAAAGTTGATCCAAAACAGGACTATTCAATCCGTTAGCATTGGAGTTATGAATCAGGGCGGGTTTTGTTGTTCATTTATTAGTAACAAGCTAGCCTAGTGGCTAAACCCGCCCCTACAAAGGACGTAGCTTGCTTGGTGCTTAGCGAGTATGACAAATGACAAATAACAAATAACAAATTGCCGTGAAAAGTCAGACTATCAGACTTATGACATGGGCAACTCAATCACAAACTCAGTTCCTTGCTCTGGTGCGGAACTAAAATTTAGGGAACCTCCATGCTTTTCGACTACAATCTGACGCGCAATCGATAAGCCTAAACCCGTTCCTTTCCCCACGGGCTTGGTAGTAAAAAAATTATCAAATATGCAGTCTTTTACCTTACTTGGCATTCCTATTCCATTATCGCGAATCCGAATAATAACTATTTCTTTATCGTACTGAATGTCGGTATCAATTTTAATTTGAGGCAAATAGTCTTTATTCAATTCATTCGACTTCTTTGTCTGTAATTCATCTAATGCATCTATCGCATTAGCAATAAGATTCATAAAAACTTGGTTTAATTGCCCAGGATAACACTCAATAGGCGGTAATTCGCCGTAGTTTTTAATCACTTCGATTGCTGGACGTTTATCATTTGCCTTAAGGCGGTGCTTTAAAATTAATAGTGTACTATCGATTCCATCATGGATATTAAAGACTACCTTGGTATGAGCATCCAAACGAGAAAAGGTTCGCAAAGAGCTACTTAACTGAAAGAGACGATCAACTCCTTTTTTCATTGAGGATAAAATACTGGGCAGATCTTCAATCAAATAATCAAGTTCAATATCCTGACTTTCTTGTTCGATTTCAGATCCGGGATGGGGAAATTTGTCTTGATACAGACGCAGCAGGGAAATCAGATCGTTCGTATAATCCTTGGCACAACTGAGATTTCCATTAATAAAGCCTACAGGATTGTTAATTTCATGAGCTACGGCGGCTACCAGTTGACCCAAGGTTGCCATTTTTTCAATTTGTATAAGCTGAACTTGGGCTTGTTGTAACTCCTGTAAGGTTTGTTTTAATTGGGCGGTTCGTTCTTCAACTCGTTGCTCTAAACCCTGGGTAAGTTGACGAATCGTCAGTTGATGATCGACACGCGCCAAAACCTCTTCAAATTGAAAAGGTTTAGTAATATAGTCAGCCCCTCCCAAGGCAAAGGCTTTGACTTTATCAAAGACTTCATCTAAGGCGCTAATAAAAATTATCGGAATATCACGAGTGACGGGTGAAGCTTTCAAGGCTGAACAAACGTCATAGCCATTCATGTCGGGCATTTTAATGTCTAACAAAATCAGATCAGGTGCTACCGCTTTTGCCGCCATTAATGCCATGCTGCCGTTGACTGTGCTGCGAACTTCATACCCATATCTTGTTAGTGCGGCTTCCAACAGACGTAAGCTATCGGCTGTATCATCAACGATTAAAATAATTCCTTGTGCTGTTTTTGGCTGATAACTATTCATAAGCAAGTCTGGTTGCCATAAGGATGGCGGATAGTGTAATACGGCAAGGGCTAGGGAGAGCAGAGGGAGCTGGAATTAAATTAGAGTGTATCCAACTAATATTCTATTGAAGTATGTCCCGTATCTAAAATACCGGAAAAAAAGGAGGTTTTTATCAGGAGATAGCCTTGTGAGCTATATCCATAATGACATCACACCGAAAATTATTAACTAAATCAGTTAACGCCTTAGCGAATAACATCTGTTCTGGGGGAATTTGTTCGATAAGCTGAATAATCTGTTTGTTATTAAGCTGAATGGCGGCTTGGTGTAACTGGGCAATCCAATTCGTCGGCATCACCTTTAAATCCTCAGGGGTTAATATCGGTGTCTCAGCATCGGATGAGGGTGGGGCAGCATTTTCATAGCGATAACGGAGTCCTAAATGTTGTCCCATTTTCTCTAAAATTGCATCCGTTCGGAAGGGCTTGGCGACAAAATCATCACAACCTGCGTCTAAAATAGCGGTTCGTTCTTCATCAAAAGCGCTAGCGGTTAAGGCAATAATCACGGTTGTCTTTCCCAGAGGATGGGATTTAATCAATTGGGTGGCTTCATACCCATTCATTACAGGCATTCGCATATCTAACCAAATCAGATGAGGGTGCCAATGTTCCCAAATAGCCACAGCCACTTGACCATTATCGGCTTCTCGCACGTCTAATCCTAAGGATTCCAGAAACTTAACCAGGGGTTTGCGATTTGCCCATTGATCTTCAACCACTAAAATGCGATAGTTGGGTTGGTCGGGTGCGATGCCAATCACCTGTTGACTTAAGGGTTGACGAGGAGTCTGGTCTTGGAGAACAATGCCAATAGGGATATCAAATTTAACCAATGTACCTTGACCGGGAGTACTGTTAATGGTAATGTCCCCACCCATCAACTGGACAAATCGACGACTAATCGCTAAACCTAAACCCGTTCCTGACTGCGATCGCTGACTGGTTTTCGTTTGCACAAAAGCCTGAAACAGGGTATCCAGTTCATCCGGGGGAATGCCAACGCCTGTGTCTTCAACTTCAAAAAACAGCCTGGATTGAGTATCTGTGTTCGTTGGTGCGGTTATCCTATCGGATATCTCTTGCACGCGCAAAATAACCCTACCTTGTGACGTAAATTTAACCGCATTCCCCACTAAATTAATCAAGATCTGCCGCAATTTTCCCTCATCCGCCATCCCATAGTTCGGCACATTTGCCGTTCGCTCAACCATAAGTTGTACCCCTTTCGATAGGGCTTTCAGGCGCAACATCTCGGCAATGGAATCGACCAAACTGTAAAGGTCAAAGCTATTTTCTGACAGGGAAATCCTACCCGCCTCAATTTTGGACATATTCAGGACATTATTGATTAAATCCAGCAAATGTTCACCCGAACGAGTAATAATGCCCAAATAATCCTGCTGATCTTGATTTAGAGATGCATCCCTTGCCATGAGTTGAGTAAAGCCCAGGATAGCATTGAGGGGAGTACGCAGTTCATGACTCATATTTGCCAAAAACTCACTTTTGCCATGATTAGCCGCTTCTGCTGCATCTAAAGCTTGTTGCAGGGCGACTTCCGTTTGCTTGCGCTGTTGGATATCCTCAACGACGCCAATAATATAATTAGGGGTATCCATCCAAGTTCGCACCAGGGATACAGCAACATTGACCCATTGCCATTGACCATCTTTGCGGATAAAGCGTTTTTCTCTAGAATAGGTGGAACGTTGACCTGCTAATAATTGAGTTAAATCATTAAGCTCTGCGGCTCGGTCATCAGGGTGAGTAATGTCGGGGAAACTAAGCTGTAATAATTCCGATTCCTCGTATCCTACCAGGTCACAAAATCGTTGATTGACCCGAATTAACTGTCCCGATGGTGTCCCCAGGGCAATGCCCACGGCGGCTTGTTCAAATATTGCCCGGAAGCGTTCTTCACTTTCTCGTAAGGCGGCTTCCGCCCGTTGACGTTCGGTGACATCGCGCAAGCAAATCTCAAAAACCGATTCACCTTCCCATTCCGTTTCAACTACACTCATTTCAGCAAAGCTGAGTTGTCCATCGGCGCGAACAATTCCCAATTCTGTGGTTTGATTCACACCAACGGGCAGTCCAAAGTTATAGTTGAGTAAGTTCTCTACGTCCTGATTTAATAAGTTGGCGGCGGCTGGGTTGGTGAAGAGAACTTGACCTTGGCGATCGACAATCATAATCCCGTCGGAGGTACTGCTGACGATCGCGTTGAGTCTGGCTTCACTTTGGCGCAGGCGTGCTTCAGTTAATTTGCAATCAGTGATATCCCGTCCAACCGCCTGGAATTCCAGTAATCGACCTTGATTGTCAAAGATAGCGCGATCGCTCCATTGTTGCCAGCGAATCTCACCACTCTCTAGAATGACCCGGTGTTCGACTATACCTACAGGATTGTTTGGGTTCAACTCCGCAATAAAGCCTTCTAACACGGCTTGATCATCCGGGTGAATCAGGGGGACAAAGCGATGTCCAATTAGTTCTTTGGGAGTTTTGCCAAAATAGCGACAATAGACTTCGTTAACAAAGGTGAGTATGCCATCGGCGCTGTAACGACAAATCAGTTCACTTTGATCCTCAATAATCGCACGATAGCGGAACTCACTGTGTTGTAACTGCTGCTTTTGCTGTTCTACCGTGTTCTCCAGGATTCGCGAATGGTTTTCTAGATGGTTGTAGGCTTGAGCATTTTTTAGCGCCGATGCAGCTTGGACGCACAGGAGTTGAACAATCGCCACGCGATCGCGCGTAAATACGCCTCTGGTTTGATTATTTTCTAGGTAAAGAATACCAATCCCCTGATTACCAACTGTTAATGGCGCACATAATACACTCAATGGGGAACGTGTTGAGTTTTGAGTGTTGAGGTTGTAGGGGCGGGTTTCACTATTATCTTTGTTTCCCGCCCTGATGGTACTAAACCCACTCTCATTTCCCTCATCTCCCAGATTCAGTGCGATCATTGACCATCGTTTAATATCTGTCGTATCGTCTGAGACGATCAAAATGTCTGGATGATGCCATACATATTCAACCAGCATCAGGGGAATCTCCGGGCTGGATTCAATGGGAGTCAGGGGCAAAATGCTTGGGTTCGTACCCCTTACCCCCCTAGCCGCTACAACTAAACCCTCCGGCTGAGGCAAAATCAGGGTAACGCTTTGAGCCTCTGTTGTCTCAAAGGCTATCTGGATTAAGGTTGAGAGCAAGGGCTGTAGTCTAATTTCTCCAGAGATGGCTTGGCACAACTCAATCACCATCGCCATGGATAGACTATCGGAATTATCAATGAAACAAGAGACCAAGGTTCTAGGGTTAAATGTTTTGACATCAAAACGGACGAACAGAAGTAACTTAGCCTACTGATCAGATGGTTATTTCTGAATAAAAATGAATTTTGCTTGACTTTTTCCGTCTATTGTTTTAATTACAACAGACCCTTGGATGATTCGCGATCGCGTCTTCTGTGAGCGTCCTTTTCTCCGGCTGATTAGCTTTTCTTTTCCAAAGATTAACTTGGCTTTATAGTAAGCTAAGCTTTTATAGCTTTTGTCCTCTAGTTTATACTAGATTTCCTTTAAGTGAACACGCCTGTACGGGAGAAATCCTAGTGCAAGAAGGCAGAAATAACGCCAACAGCTCCCTCTGCTCCCCCAGCTCCCTCTGCTCCCTCTGCTCCCTCTGCTCCCCCAGCTCCCTCTGCTCCCTCTGCTCCCCCAGCTCCCTCTGCTCCCTCTGCTCCCCCAGCTCCCTCTGCTCCCTCTGCTCCCCCAGCTTCCCCAGCTCCCCCAGCTTCCCCAGCTCCCTCTGCTCCCCCAGCTCCCCCATCTCCCCCAGTGAAGTAAGGGCTTGGTAACCAAGCCCCTACTGAGAACCTTGTGCCAACTCTTCACCACTCAGGGGAGAAATTTGCCAAATCCTGATTTGCCGATCAAATCCACCTGTTGCTAGGAGTGTACCATCAGGGCTAAAGGCAACGGAATGCACCCAATCGTCATGGGCTGTCAGTAACGCTAACAGTTCACCGGTTCTGAGATTCCATAACCGCACCCCGTCACGGCTGGCGCTAGCGAGAGTTTCACCATCGGGATTAATCGCCACAGCCCAGACTCGCCCCGTATGTCCCGAAAGAGTCTGTGCTAATTGTCCCGTTCTAAGATTCCAGATTTTAATTGTGCGATCGTAACTACCACTGACTAATGTTTGTCCATCGGGTGTAAACGCCAAGGCATTAACTGAACCACGATGGGCGCTAATCCGATTGAGTGACTGTCCTGTTTTTAGATTCCAGAGTTTAATTGAACCAAACTTATGACCACTTGCCAGGATATCTCCATCGGGGTGAATCGCCAGTCCATAGGTCTGGTTATCGAAACGCGCTAAGGTATAGATTCGACGTTGTTTGGTTAAATCCCATAGTCTAATTCCATCTAAAGCGCCTGTGACTAAGGTGCGACCATCTGGCGTGATTGCCAAGGATAAAACATTGCTGGTATGATCACGAAACTGATGGATATAGTCTCCGGTTTTCCAGTTCCAGAGATTAACCGCAGAATCTGTACCAGAACTGACCAAGGTTTCTCCATCGGGTGATAAGCGTAGAACCGATACTGAAGTTCGTTGCGCTCGCAGGCTGTCGATTTCTCGACCTGTTTTTAGCTGCCAGAATTTAATTTTGCCATCGTTACGACTACCGCCGCTAATTAGAATTGTTCCATCGAGGCTAAAGAACAACGAATCAACGGCTGTGTTATGACCTGTAAAGGTGTAAATGAGTCGCGGATTTCTCCAGGCTTCAGGAGAGGAGAGAGGTTGAGGCGGAGATAAATTATCGGGATTGAGTGGATTTGTTGGTGTAGGAGGCGGCGGTTGGGCAGGATTTTCCGGACTAGATGGCACAGCGGGTACAGGTAAAGGCTGACTTATTGCCTTATGGCTGATAGTCGCCAAACTTATCATGACTCCGATTAAAATTAAAATTGCCCCTTTGTTATTGATCATTTGTCAGGGAACAGGGAACAGGGAACAGGGAACAGGGAACAGGAAATTATCAGAACTTATTGAATGTTGGGGCAAATCGTTTGAGCTACGCGATCGCGCGGCGGCTGCTCTTGCCATCCTGAGAGTAAGCCTAAAAGCTCTGATTTGAGTAGTTCTAGGGCTTGAATTTGCTGGTTAATTTCCTCGACTTTATGCAGCAAGTGTTGCTTGACTGCACCACAGGGTAATTCCCCGGAGTCGTGAACCTCCAGGATTTCGTGGATTTCACTCAGGTTAAGTCCGAGGGATTGCGATCGCTTGATAAAGGCTAACCGATTTAGGGTTTGTTCGGTAAACAGGCGATAACCTGATTCGGAACGGGTTGTCGTTGGCGTCAGTAAACCCACCTCTTCGTAATACCGAATCGTTTTTACCGATAATCCACTTTGATTGGCAACTTCACCAATTTTATATAATCGCTCTAATGTTGTTTTGCGCGTCATTCCCACCAATCCGCCTCTGTCTTCTTGAGTTTCCCGAAAAATTATAGCGGTTGCCATAAAGGTTTAAGACAGATTGAATGGTTCAAATGCCACGTACCAGTAAGAACCCTTCTGCCCTGGAGCCTTCTGCAATACACCCGACTTGCAACAAAGAAGCATCAGCGATGGGGATGACGTTTGCTGGTACTGAGCATCGGTAAGGGTGGACGGGAAGGACTTGATGGCAGATAATGGGTTACGGGTTGTTCAGCCAGTTCGGTTTGGCGGCGTTGGCTTTGCCACCAGCGTAAACATAAGGCTAACATGACCATCATTAACCCAAATGTTAGCAGCGACCAGCGTTCACCAACTCCGCCAATGACGGCATCGACAGCGCCGACAGTGACAATAAAGCTAGAAATCGGCTCTTTGCGGTAGGCTAACTTCCAGAATCGAGGTCCTAAGGCATTCATCACGGTTTGCTATTTATCTCTATTCCACGTAAGTACTTTATCTACTTCTAGGTTATCCGATCAATCGACAGATTAACTGACAACCCATTATTCTTTAACACTAATACTCTATAGTCGCAATCAGGGACGGAGGAGGGCGGGTTTTGTTCGTCAGTTATTGGCAGGTAAGCTAGCTTCAGTGGCTAAACCCGCCCCTACAATTGACGTGAGACGTTTGACTTGTTCAGAATCGCTCACTGGGTTATGCCCAGAAACCCTTTCGGGAGCAAAATACTCTCACTGCCATAAGATGTCACAGTATTATTGCAAACCTAGCCACGTTAGCAGTCCCTGACCTGTAGCATATTCAATCGCCAAGGTCAAGACAAAGCCAATCATCGCGGCTCGACCATTCAAACGTTCAGCATATTCATTGAAACCGAACTTGGGTTCGGCGAGTTGGGGAGTGGTTGTAGGTTGGGGTTGTGTCATAGTTGCCAAGGATGGTGTAATGATTTAGTTATATTTCTTTACTCAGTTTAACATTTAAACAAGCAAGGACAGAATTAATACAGTTAAGTGATACCAAATTCAACAACAGTGTTGTGCGATCGCGCCAGGAGTATAAGCTTAGTCCTTATGGCACAACGTCTGAAAACTGCATGACATAAAGGAAAACGATGGAAATCGGTGTACCCAAAGAGACAAAAGACCAAGAATTTCGAGTCGGCTTGAGTCCTAGTAGTGTTCGCGTCTTACAGGAAGCAGGACATCAGGTTTGGATTGAAACCCAGGCGGGGGCGGGTGCTGGCTTTACCGATGAAGACTATCAGCATAGTGGCGCTAAGATTGTCGCCACAGCAGCCGAGGCGTGGAATCGGGAACTGGTGGTTAAGGTGAAAGAACCGCTAACGTCGGAGTATCCCTATTTACAGAAAGAACAATTACTGTTTACCTACCTGCATTTGGCGGCGGATCGCCCGTTGACCGAGTGTTTAATCGATAGTGGTGTTTGTGCGATCGCTTATGAAACTGTGGAACTTCCAGATCGCCGCCTCCCCTTGCTGACACCAATGAGCATTATTGCCGGTCGTCTTTCTGTCCAATTTGGCGCTCGATTTCTGGAACGCCAGCAAGGTGGGCGCGGGGTGCTTTTAGGGGGTGTTCCTGGGGTAAGACGCGGTAAGGTGGTGATTCTTGGGGGTGGTGTTGTCGGCACAGAAGCGGCGAAAATAGCGGTAGGAATGGGCGCTCAAGTTCAGATTTTGGATATTAATGTTGAACGTCTCGCCTACTTAGAAACCCTGTTTGGTTCCAGAGTTGAACTCCTTTACAGTAATTCAGCCCAAATTGAAGCCGTCGTTCCCCAAGCTGATTTACTGATTGGGGCGGTATTAGTTCCGGGGCGTCGAGCGCCAATTCTGGTTCCTCGTGGCTTGGTGCAACAAATGCATCCGGGTGCTGTAATTGTTGATGTGGCGGTGGATCAGGGAGGATGTATTGAAACCTTGAAATCTACCTCACACACGAATCCCACCTATATAGATGAAGGGGTTGTCCATTATGGTGTCCCCAATATGCCCGGTGCTGTACCTTGGAGTTCGACTCAAGCCCTCAATAACAGTACGTTACCCTATGTCCTCAAGTTAGCCAATGAAGGAATCAAGGCTGTCGCATCAGATTTGGCGTTGGCAAAGGGCGTGAATGTCCAAAATCATCAGTTGGTTCATTCGGCGGTGCGGGAGGTTTTTCCTGATTTAAGTAACGCGAAGGTGTAAGCTGTTCGGCATATAAACCTTAATGTCAATAATGGCGCAATCCTTGTAGTGCGAGCATCTTGCTCGCTACTAATACCCCATTTAAATGCATAACGGCGTAAGCTATCGTACTTCGGCTTCTCTGGAGGGATTTAGGCAAGAGTTGGATGATCCGTGAACTCTTATATCGATTTATTACCTTATTTTTCAATAAACAAATTTCTGTATCATTGCTAGTCCACAAAAACCAGAAAGGAGTAAAGTTAAAAAGTGAAGCCATTAAGCTTCCCTGACAGATAACCGAGTCTAGTCTAGTGTAACTCCAATATAAGAACGATAACGAGGTCAAACCATCTGTATACCCGAATATCTGTCTCGTCAACAAACAACAGCAACGATTAACTGTATTGTTCATATTTCCTCAAATAAAAGACAGGGAGCTATGCGACTGAAAGGTGTGAGGATGACCTAGGTAAGTCAGCGCAACTCTAAAACAAATTGTGTCCCCAGAGGAAATTACTGGCATAAATGTAAACGTTGCTGTTGTTTTTCAATAGACAAAATCTTTCCGGGTTGGCGTCTACCCGTAATAAACCTTCTGCCCTCTGCTTTTTGCTACAATTAACGACACCCTAAACTATCCCGCGTTGAAACGCCAGTGACAGGATTAACACCATCTGCCCGTTGACACATTAACGATATTTGATAGGTGTCAAGGATTGCACCGGAAAAATCAGCCCCTGTAATCGTTGTATCAAAAAAGCGACTACGACTGGCAATAGCATTAGTAAAAATAGCATTGGTTAAATTAGCGCCGTCAAAGACAACTCGATCAGCTAAAGTCTCGGACAGGTTAGCTCCGGTTAAATCCGCCTCAAAAAACGCCGCTTTGGTGAGAATTGATCCTTGAAGAGAAGCTCCTCGAAAAGAGGCACCGCGTAGATCTGCACCTGCAAACGAGGTTCCCTCTAAATTTTGATTAGAAAAATCTCGATAGTGTAATTCAGTAAGCGTATAGTTGACGCTATTCTCCTGTGCGATCGCGCTAGGCAAGTCTACAATCCACGCGAAAAGTGCAATCAATAATCCTATTCCAATGGCTAAACGTTTCCCAGCTTTTTTACTGGGGCGGTTTTCGGTTTGTTTTTGGCTCGCCTTAGTCATCGTTTCTTCTTGACATTAAAACTGATGGGGTCTAACTTACCTATTTTGCCGCAAGCTGGGATTTGTCATTCGTCATTCGTCAGGGAATAGGCAATAGGCAATAGGCAATAGGCAATAGCCAATCGGGTAAGGTAGAGTTTTGAGTTAAATCGCAACGGCTCCATCTCCCCTATCTTTCTCATCTCCCTCATCTCCCTCATCTTCCCCCGCACCTTTGCGCCTTACCTCTCACTCGTTAAACTGCTTTTTGTTAAGATACATTAATGAGTCAATAGTCGCCCTATTCTACCAAACAACTCATGATCACTGAACTTTTGCCCTTTCAATTCGAGTTAAATACGACAGCGATCGCGGGTGCATCGTTGTGGGCGCTAGCGCTGTACTGGGGCTTCTCGACGCTAAGCCACTGGATCATGGAACAACTGAATCGCTGGTTTAACTTTGCCGAGCGATCGCTCTACACTTCCATGAAGGAATATGAACGCACTCGTCGGGGAAGAGAAGCTCAAAATGCTTTCTATGCTTCCCTGTTCAGCATTGTGCCATTTTTAGTCGTTGGCGCTGGCTGCAACTGGGGTGTTGAACTCACACTCGGTTCCAGTTGGGCAATCAGTATGGGGCTTCTGGCTTGTATCAGTGGCGCTGTTTATGAACTAGGGCGTCGTGATAGTCAGTCGAATTAATTATTTGTCTCTTATCCTTCCTCAGAACCAGAATCTTCTATGTTAACCAGCGCATTGTGGATTTTACTGATGGGCTTTTTTGGGGGTCAAATTGCCCGTCGTTTAGGTGCGCCACCGTTGATCGGTATGATTTTGGTGGGAATTGTCCTCGGACCACAAGTTGGCAATGTGATCAGTTCAGATGTGCTGGAAGCGGCGGATAGTTTGCGAACGGTTGCCGTGATGGTTATCTTGATGAAGGCGGGACTAGGGCTGGATCGGGAAAAGCTGCTTTCTCAGGGAAGTGTAGCGCTGCGGCTAGGCTTTTTGCCTGCGGGGTTTGAAGCAATTGCGATCGCGTTAGCCGCCATCTGGATTTTTCACTTTGACGTTCCCACGGGATTACTCTTAGGTTGCATCATTGGCGCAGAATCTCCGGCGGTAATTGTTCCGGGAATGCTGCGGCTAAAACGTTTGGGTTGGGGAGTGACGAAGGGAATTCCCGATGCCATTCTCACGGGGAGTGCCTTATCCGATGTTCTCTTATTACTTTTATTCAGTTTACTGTTAAGTTTTTTAGGTCAGGGCGGAATTGAAACCATCACCCTTCCTGGAGGATTTACACTTTCGGCGTTGCAATTACTACCGTTGCAAGTATTTATTGAAATCGGACTGGGCATCTTGATTGGCTACGCGGCGGCTCGTTTAATCGTCTCGCTACTAACGGAACAAAATTGGACACAAAATACGGTTCAAGATGTTTTAATTGCCGCTGGAATTGCCTTATTATTGGTGATTGTCGATAAAGTGTTGCCTTATTCGGGCTATTTAGCTGCGATGGCGATGGGGTTCTTTTTGATTGAATTGGATGCACCGTTGGCTCGACGCTTACGGGGTGGATTTGATAGCCTTTGGGTTGTGGCGGAGATTGTTTTATTTGTTTTATTGGGCGCTAGTGTTCAACTGCAAGTATTAGGGGATACAATTTTACCAGGACTTTTAGTGTTAGCTATTGGCTTGTTTGTCGGTCGTCCCGTGGGTTGGTATCTCTCGACAGTGGGAAGTAATTGGACGGGGCGAGAACTGCTGTTTTTGCTGCCGGGAAATATGGCAAAAGCAACGGTTCAAGCGGCAATTGGTGCGATTCCCTTAGCCAGGGGGATTGAAGGGGGAGAAATTATTTTAGCCATTGCAGCACTTTCCATTTTGACCACAGCACCCATTGGTGCTTGGGCGATTCCTACGTTTGCGCCAAAATTATTGGAACGGGGAGAGGTTGACCCGACGAAAGTAACGGTAGTGACTCATACTGTACTGTTAGCGGCGGTGGATACCTCTCCCTTGGCGACAGAGGTTTTAAGGAAAGTAGCTACTATTGCTCGACGCACGGATGGTGAAGTGATTGTATTACATGTGATCAATAGTGATGAGATAGAGGAGGTAGAAAAGCTGCGCGATCGCACTCAACGATTACTCAGTGATATTCGCTATAAATTTATCACGATCAAGGGTTCCATTCCAGAAGAAATTCTTCGAGTGGCGCAAGAGTATCAAGTGGCAGATATTGTCATGGGGAAACGGGGACATCAACGTTGGCAACAGGTGCGAGTTGGTTCCGTATCGCAAGCCGTTCTAGAAGTAAGTTCTATCCCGGTTATCTTAGTAGAAGATCCGCAAAACGAATTGGCGATAAAAAGCCGCAGGGTTTGATAATTAGGGGCTGCTGAATAAGTGTTGTGGTGGGGATAAGCTGTTCGGCATTTAAACCATAATGTCAAGAATTGCGAAATCCTTGTAGTGCGTTAAGCGAAGCCATGCCGCAGGCTTTGCATCTTGCTCGCTACCCATTCCCAATTTAAATGCGTGACAGCTTAGGCAATAGGCAACACCTCGACTTCGCTCGGTGTGTCTTATGCAATGGGCAATGTCTAAGTCTATTGTTGATTTACGGCTAATCTTGAACTCAGCTTGCTAGCGCCAATAGGGACGTCCTTTCCAAAATACGCCAACGAGAACGGCAACCACGTTGGCATAACTTAAACTTACCAAGAAAGCGGGTACAGGCAATAGTGATTTTAACCACAAAGTTAGGGCTAAACAGGGAACTAATGCCCACAAGCTGTTACTGTTAATCAAAACCTGGGGATAAAAGCGTTCTAGAATATAAACCGCGAGAACTCCAAATCCCACCGCAGCCATTAAGGCGATGATCATCCCTAGGGGAGGAGTATAGAGAAACTGGAGCATCTCGCGGATTGCAGCGGATTGGGTGACGCCTAAGCCGATGATAATTTCAAGGGCGATCGCGATCGCAGTGGTAATCCCTGAGATTTCGAGTAGCGATCGCCAAGGGAGAGATCGTAAGCGATACATGGAATTTTATCCAGTTGAGGGCATCCTGCTATTCTACCGCTCTAGCTCCCGTGAAACGTCAAAACCTACTGGCGTGGCACACCTGAGAACTAACGCAAAGGCTCTATATGTTCTATATGTAGGGTGCGTTAGCGATAGCGTAACGCACCATATAACTGGAAAACCTCTCTCCAAACCTCTCTCCTACAAGGAGAGAGGCTTTGAATTCTCCCCTTTCGTGCAAAAAAAACGAAGCATCCTTATTCTTGATGACAAAAATATAGTGAATGGGGACATACTAGGAATAAGAGCATCAGGAGGCAAACCAGATCATGTCGGATGATAATATTGCCGTATTATTACAGCAGGGACATGAGCAGCTAGATCGGGGACAAAACCAAGAAGCGTTGCAGATATTTCAGCAAGCCGAACAACGGGAACCGGAAAACCCCCAAGTGTTGTTTGGGTTAGGTTTAGCTTGTTATCGCTTAGAGCAATATCAGGAATCGGTTGATTATCTGACTAAAACTTTAGATATTGAACCCTGCTATATTTTAGCCCTAGCGTATCGAGGTATGGCTTACCGAGGGTTGAAATTAGAGGAACCCGCAACAGCAGATTTTTACCAAGTGCTTCAACGTGAACCTCACACTTATCAAGATTGGCGAGGGCGAGGACTTGCGTTATCTGAGTTGAAGCGGTATGAGGAAGCAATTGTTAGTTTCGATAAAGCCATTGAAATTAATTCTGACTACTATTATGCCTGGAATGGGCGGGGTTTGGCGCTGGATGAGTTAGGGAAGTATGAAAACGCGATCGCGAGTTACGATAAAGCACTTGAAATTAATCCTGATGATTATAAGATTTGGGGTAATCGGGGTTTGGCGCTAAATAATTTAGGGAAGTATGAAGACGCGATTGCAAGTTACGATAAAGCCATTGAAATTAATCCTAATAATTATAAAGCTTGGGGTAAGCGGGGTTTGGCGCTAAATAATTTAGGGAAGTATGAAGACGCGATTGCAAGTTACGATAAAGCCATTGAAATTAATCCTGGCGAATATGGTAGCTGGATTTTACGGAGTTTTGCGCTAGATAAGTTAGAGAAATATGAAGAGGTAGTTACGAGTTTAGATCAAGCGCTTAAAATTAATTCTCACGAATATTATGCCTGGAATAGACGGGCTATTGGGCTAGATAAATTAGGAAAACATGAAGAGGCGATCGCGAGTTACGATAAAGCAATTAAAATTAATCCTGATGACTACACAGCTTGGAGGAACAAGGGTTTTGTTCTGCATAAGTTAGGAAAATATGAAGAGGCGATATCGAGTTTAGATCAAGCGCTTAAAATTAATCCTGACCAATATTATTTCTGTATTTTGCGAGGTTGTGCGCTAGATAAATTGGGGAAATATTCAGAGGCGCTCGCGAGTTACAATCAAGCGATTCAAATTAATCCTGATGACTATACAGCTTGGATCAACCGGGGTAGTGCGTTGGATAAATTGGGGAAATATTCAGAGGCGCTCGCGAGTTACAATCAAGCGCTTGAAATTAATTCTGACGAATATTCTGCCTGGAATTTGAGAGGTAAGACGCTAAATAACTTAGGCAAGTATGAAGAGGCGATCACGAGTTTTGATAAAGTTATTGAAATTAATTCTGACGACTACACAGCTTGGGTTAACCGGGGTTTGGCGCTGAATGAGTTAGGGAAATATGAAAAGGCGCTCGCGAGTTACGATAAAGCACTTGAAATTAATCCTAACGAATATTATACCTGGAATAACCAGGGTAATGCACTGTTTAACTTAGGGAAATATGAAAAGGCGCTCGCGAGTTACGATAAAGCACTTGAAATTAATCCTGACGGCTATACAGTTTTGAACAACAGGAGTGGTGTGCTGTGTAACTTAGGGAAATATTCAGAGATGATCACGAGTTGCGATCAAGCCATTGAAATTAATCCTGACTACTATATGGCTTGGAGTAACCGGGGTTTTGGGCTATATAACTTAGGACAGTATGAAGAGGCGCTTGCGAGTTGCAATAAAGCCATTGAAATTAATCCTGACTACTATATGGCTTGGAGTAATCGAGGTTGGGCATTATTCAAATTAAAACGCTACCAGAAAGCATTCAAAAACTGGAAAGATGGCATAAAAAACCTTAACTTAGACACCCCTGAACACCGAGAAGGGCGCAGCAAACTTTACTATAGTGAAGCTCAAGCCTATTACCAACTAGGACTAAAGGAAGCTGATCTCGATAACTTACTCCAAGCGAAAAAATATTATAACAAAGCATTAAAATTTCTTGATACCCCCAAATATCGCGCACAAAAACTAGAAATAATGCAAGACTTAATCCAGGTTTGTCAATACATCAGCACTCCAAAAGAAGTCCAAGAACTACTTAACCAAGGCACCGATTTATTAGAACGATGGCTGCAAGACTCTAACTTTAGCGATGAGAACTATATCCACTTCAAACAGAAATTTGCCGGATTTAATCAATACAAAGTCGATACCCTCGCCCAGTCATCCGAACCCGAACAACATATTCAAGCCCTAGAATTAGCGGAAGAACGCAAAAATACCTGCTTAGGCTGGCTGCAATATGGCAAAGCCTATAAAGCTCCCAACCTCGCCTATAACCAAATCCAACAGCAACTTAATTCCCATACGGCTGCAATTTACTGGCACATTAGTCCCGCCGCGATTACTACCTTTATCCTTAAACATAACCAACCGCCGCAAATTCTCCAGCTTCAACCCCTCAAATCAAAGAAAAAGCGCTCGCCATTTCCTTTCTTTAATCAACCCAAAAAATCCTATCCAGAAATCGCCAATCAATTGCGAAAGTTTGAAGACTGGTTAGAGCAATGGAAAAAAGACTATCGCCATTACAGCCAAGCCTCAACAACAACCCCTCGTTGGCGGCAAAGTATGGACTCTCAATTACGCAGCCTGGGAGATATTTTACATATTCGTGATATTTTGCCCTATCTCAGAGATGTTGACCAACTCATTCTAATTCCCCATCGCGACTTACATCTCCTCCCTCTCCATTACCTTTTTCCCCCAAAGTTTACCATTACCTATCTACCCAGTTTCCAAATCGGATTAAACTTGCAACCCTATCAATCTGCCCAATCGCTCCTCAGTCTAGAAAATCCCTCTGATAACTTACGCTATTCTAGGATTGCAGCTAATGTGATTGCCGTCTTATATCCCCAATATCAACTCCTGGATATTTCCACACTGGATAAAGTCAAACTGATTCAGCGATTACAATCAAATACAGGTACATTTCAATTCACAGGTCATGCTTATCACAATCTAGACAATCCTAAAGCATCAGCCCTACAACTGACATTGGCTGATAAGCTAACTATGGCAGATATTTTTGAACAGTTAGACTTTGGCAATTACAATCTCATCTTTCTCTCCGCTTGCGAAACCGGGATTACGAATTCCCAGAACCTGATTGATGAATATGTGGGATTAGTTAGTGCATTTCTAGCCAAAGGCGTAAGTTATGTGATTAGTACCCTTTGGATGGTAGATGAACGTTCAACCGCTTGGCTAACCATTCGTTTTTATCAATATCTGAAAGCGGGTGAACATCCGGTGTCTGCTCTCAAACAGGCACAAAATTGGCTCAAGCAAGTTACAAATCGTGACCTAGTGAATTGGTATCTTAAACTCGCTCAAGATGTAAAAGCCACTCATCCTCACGCGAGCGAATATCTCAAAACTGAAGCGGCTTTAATTCAACAAGATTCGGATAAAATGATGGCAGTTACACCTCCCTTTGAGCATCCTTATCACTGGGCGGGTTTCATCATCACAGGTAATCCTTTTTGATAATAACTAGGACTGACTTTCTTGCTCCCCTCTCCCCAGAGTGGGAGAGGGGCTGGGGGTGAGGGGTTTCTGGCTTAAGCTGTAAGGACACGATAATATCGTGCCCCTACCCTAAATAGTGTTTGTGCGTAAGTCCTAAGCTGTCATGCATTTAAATTGGGTATTAGTAGTGAGCAAGATGCAAAGCCTGCGGCATGGCTTCGCTAAACGCACTACAAGGCTTTCGCCGTTATTGATATTAAGGTTTAAATACCGAACAGCTTAACCCAATTAGGTGTGCCATACTACTACAATTTGCTTTATTGAGAAGGGAGCAATATCTGAGTTTTAACTAACAAGCTGTCACGCATTTAAATTGGGAATGGGTAGCGAGCAAGATGCTCGGACTACAATGAATTGACAAGCCATTCTTATATAATTAGAGATAATAGTCTCGTAGGGGCACCATCCTTGCGCCCAGAAAAAAGCCGCAGAAAACTCAACCCAACTCTCACCCCATAATACCCTTGGCGATGAAATCATCTATGAACAGCTTAGAACTCGTTACCATTTACGCCTTCCTTGAAGCCTTAACCCAGCAAACTGAACCCCTCCCACCCGACTTAAAACACCAAATCAACGAAGTCGGACACCTATTTACCAATAACCCAACAGCCGCCGCCAATCGCCTGCTGAAGTTAGCCGAACATGAGACTATTAAACCTATTTACGAACAAATCCGCCTGGAGATTCAACGTCAATATGAACCCGAAGAACTAAATCGATGGATGTCTTTCGATGAACCCAATTCCTCAGACGAACCTCAACCCGAAACCCTAGAAAACCTAATGGCGGTGAGTCTACAATCGTCCGAACCGGAGAAAGACGCCCAAAAACTATTATCTAAATTAAAATCTCTCTTTCCTCGGTTGTATCGGCAGAAAAACAATGATTAATTACAGCTATCTAACCCTTGACTTATTTGCCTATACGCTGATCAAGGGATTAGGATTTGATTCCAGCAATAGCCTAAAACAATATCAGCAGTTTTGGCAACAACTACCAGATTATGTCAACTCCTGTCTCCATGATGTTTATGATCTAAAACAATCAGAGGATAAACTAAATTTTAGAGGTAAACTGGACAATTACCCTGTCGATGGGAGCTATCAATCTTTTAACTTAGGTGATACTCAAGCCTTTATATTTGACCGTTCCGCTAACCCTAAAGATACGCAAAATTCTGTCAATTATCTCAGCCAACTCAAAACCCTAACCCCAGAGTTTCCCACCACAGACTTAACGCTAGGACAAACCTGGATGATTTCCGGTTGGGTATCTTCTAGCCAAGAAGATGAACTCGAAAACCTCGCCCAAACCCTGTACAAAACTTTAGTGGGTCAAGAGTGGGATCATCAACGAATTGGACAATTTATGGGTGCAACAGTATTTGAAGTCTGGCGCTCGCCTCAACTCTCGGATAAACCCACAGCTAATAGTCATACTCTGATTATTTTCTATACCAATGACAATCAAATGGAAGCAGCAGGAAAATTCTATCGATATTGGCTAAATTTACTTTGCTATCGCCATAAAATTTGGTACGCTTACACCTATAGTCGCCAACTCAAACAAGAACTCCAGGACGAGTTTAATCAAATTATCCCTAGCTTTCCCACTCCAGGTGGCTACGACTTAGATAAACTGAAACGCGACTTAAATAATAACCGCCATATCCTGTTCCGCTACAGTCAAAAACTTAACCTATTAGCCAATCAGCAGCAGACGATTATCACCAATTTATATAACTATCAAAGCTATTTTAATTTAATCGAAACCAAAGCCAAAAAACTAGGTACAACTGACCTAACCTTCCTCAACGCCTTTAGTCAAACCGTTGAAAAACACTACCAACCGCAACTGGAACAAGACATCGCCAGCTTAACCCCCAGTTTAGGCACATTACAAGGGCTAACTGATACCGTGCGGGGAATTGTCGAGATAGAACAAGCGCAGCGCGATCGCAACTTCCAAAATAATATTGCTATTGTCGGTGTTGGCTTAGGTACTGCGTCGATTTTAGCCTCTGTTCCTGATGTAGAAATGATTACAGAACTACCGCCAGTCAACGCTTATATTACCCACTGGCAACTCAGCAAACCTCAAGCTAATTTTGTCGTTAGCCTCAATGTTAGTATCTTTGCCGGAGTATGGGTGGCGATATTCACCGCGATCGTGATTAAACTCGGTGAACTATTACGTTCAAATAAATCCTCTGAACGGCGCTAAACTGTGATGCATTTAAATTGGGTATTAATAGCGATTAAATTGGGTATTAGTAACGATTAAATTGGGTATTAGTAACGATTAAATTGGGTATTAGTATTAGTAGCGATTAAATTGGGTATTAGTATTAGTAGCGATTAAATTGGGTATTAGTATTAGTAGCGATTAAATTGGGTATTAGTATTAGTAGCGAGCAAGATGCTCGCACTACCAAGATTTCATCAATTCTACCGCTCCAGTAGCAATGTCACGGGTCCATCATTTTCAATCGAGACTTGCATCATCGCCCCAAATACCCCGGTTTCCACTCGTAACCCACTTTGACGCAACTTTTCTACAAACTGCTGATAAAGCTGTTCGGCTTGTTCTGGATTTGCCGATCGCGAAAACGATGGGCGACGCCCTTTGCGACAATCCCCATACAGGGTAAACTGACTCACAACCAACAATTCGCCGCCAATTTCCTGCACCGACTGTTCCCAGCGATCGCTATTGCTATCGGTTCCCGGAAATAACCGCAAATCTAAGCATTTTCGCGCCATCCAATCTAATTCAGTTTCCGTATCGCTATCAGCAATTCCTACTAACAAATTTAGTCCTCGACCAATTTTGCCAACGACTTCACCGTTAACGGTAACTTGAGAGGATTTAACTCGCTGGATAATAACGCGCATTGACAATTTACGATAAGAAATTTTTAGTTTTGAATGTGTAGGGGCGGGTTTCACCAATAACGCATCGGCTCAAACCACTAACTTAACTAAACCCGCCCTGACTATAACTTTCGCTTACAGAAATCAGAACCTAATGTGTGTGTACGGTTGGGTTTAGGGGCGGGTTTAGTCGCATATCCCCCTCTCCCCCAGCCCCTCTCCCACCAGGGGAGAGGGGAGCAATAAATGACAAATAAAGAATGACAAATGACGAATGACAAATGACAAATGACGATTACCGACTCAAGATAATAAGCTGTTGCTGTTGGAGCGATCGCACTCCATCTAATCCTAACTCTACCTCCCTTAAAATCTCTGCCACAGTGCGTTGTTGACTACTGTTCTCGTCGCAGGCTTGCAGAAAAGCAAACTCCGCATCTGATAAATTGATAATCTGATAGTCGTAGTTAAATAAACATTGACTGGGCCACCCTTCCATACAGGGATTGCGTTCTGGAATCGCCGCTAATAACTCCTGATCCTGTGACCAATCAACCTTCGGTAAAGGTGGACGCCCCAAGAAAAACTCATAATGAGATAGGTCTGGATCTAACAATTCAATTAAACGATACTGTTCGCGATCGCACAATCCACTCGCCCGTTCCATTAATCCTGGATTTTTCCCCAATAGGCGATCCAATTGCCAATATCCAGGATTAGAAAAGCCGATAAATTCTAACCCCGACGCCTCAATTAACTCAAATAGACTGTCAATCGTGTAGTCAATCTCTTGGGGATGCACATACATATCCGCGAAATTCGCATCCCGTTGATTTTCCAATGACCAACGTTCTTTTTCTCGCTTGACAATTCGGTTATTTTCTGGTAAAGATTCAAACACCTGGCGTCCGACTTGCACACCATCGTGGTAATCCCCACGCTGTTCCCCTTGCAAGAGTGCGATCGCCTGTTGCATTAGCCGCACTTCCCAGCGCCCCAATTCAGCATAGACAAAAATATGCATCAAGCCCCCTGGTGCTAACTTAGGTGCTAATGCCTGAATACCGCGAATCGGATCAGGCAAATGATGCAATACGCCTACACAGTTAATTAAATCAAACTCTCCCTCCAATTCCTGGGCATCATAAAGACTCAAGTGATGAAACTCAACCCGATTCGCCCCAGAACGATGACACCTCTCCTGCGCCACCTGCAACGCCCCAGCACTCAAATCGATGCCCACCACCGCAGCTTGGGGATTCAGGTGAACCAAATATTCGGTTCCTACCCCTGTACCACAGCCAGCATCCAAAATCCGAATATCCTGCCTTGACGGTTTTTGACCCGTGCAGAAACTATAGGCGGCTAACCAATTCCAGCGCCAGTTATACCCAGGCGGCGGTTCATCCAGCAAGGGTTCTGGGGGAAAGGGGTAAGCGTCATACAATTGGGCTACAGCCATGCTGGTATTGTCATTGGTCATTCGTCATTTGTCCTTTGTCATTGGTCATTCGTCATTGGTCATTCGTCATTGGTCATTTGTCATTCGTCCTTTGCTTCCCCATCTCCCCCAGCTTCCCCAGCTTCCCCAGCTTCCCCAGCTCCCCCAGCTCCTTCACCCCTCGGAACCCGAACTAATGTAACAAAACTTATGCTTTTTCTCAGTGAGTGAGATTAATCCACTATGATGACTCTGTTATGACACTGTAAAATTTTGGCATGTATTCTATACACTTCTTAATAAAGCCGTTAAGCAGATCAGAAACGTTTTAATCTAGATTCTGACCAGGTTGAGCGAGGTCACTGGTTGATTTAGGGCAAGGTAACGCAGGATATCCCATTCCCTGAACAAGTAGGTCTGGGAAAAAATCTTAATGTACTGAGCCTAAGAATGTAAACGACAGTGACCTAGATGAATCCCCTGGTCAGGCTTAACACAGTCAGTAGCAATTGTCGATGGGAGCGTTTGAAAATCAATGAGTGTTAAGGCAAGTGGTGGAAGCTCAGTTGCACGTCCGCAACTGTATCAAACTGTACCGATTAGCAACATTATCCAAGCCGAACAGCAAGATCGGTTTTTGGGTAAAGGAGAGCTGCTTGAGCTGTCCGAATACTTCCAATCCGGTACAAGACGCATAGATATTGCCAATCTGATTACTCAAAACTCAGACTTGATCGTATCTCGTGCCGCTAACCGGATTTTTGTCGGCGGTTCTCCGATGGCGTATTTAGAAAAGCCCCAAGAAGAACCTGCACCGGAAATGGCAATGGCAACCAGTGGTGCGGGTACAGGTGATGTCAGACGCACGATGACACTAGGAACCGCGACGTATGTAGAAAGTGGCGGAGGGTTCTTTGAAGGATTCCGGAACATCTTTAGCGCCTCCAGTGGCGGTCCAGCGCCATCGGGATTCCGACCGATAAACGTCGCCCGTTATGGTCCAAGCAATATGCAGAAATCCCTGCGCGACTTGTCTTGGATGCTGCGCTACCTCACCTACTCAATCGTTGCCGGTGACCCGAATATTATTACCGTCAACGTCCGAGGATTACGGGAAATTATCGAAAATGCCTGCTCTGGAGATGCCACATTACTGGCACTGCAAGAAATGCGGGCAGCGTCTTTGGGATACTTTAAGCGCGATGCTGAAGCCGCCCAACTGGTTGGTGAGTACTTTGAGATTCTGATTAACGAATTCAAAGCCCCGAATCCAGCCGATAAAGTCCGCCAACGTCCTTCGCCGGATCAGCAAGGGTTACAACTGCCTCAAAGCTACTTTAATGCCGCAGAACGGCGTCCGAAGTTCGTGATGAAGCCGGGACTATCAGCGTCAGAAAAGAACCAAGTGGTTAAAGCGGCGTATCGGCAGATCTTTGAGCGTGACATTAGCCGCGCCTACAGCCAATCCATCTCCTACCTAGAATCTCAGGTGAAAAACGGCGATATCTCCATGAAGGAGTTTGTGCGTCGCCTGGGTAAATCGCCCCTATATCGTAAGCAATTTTACGAACCCTTTATAAACAGTCGTGCTTTAGAACTGGCATTCCGTCATTTCCTGGGTCGGGGTCCGTCCTCTCGCGAAGAAGTTCAGACCTACTTCTCGATTGTGTCCGATGGCGGTTTACCTGCGCTGGTAGATGCCTTGGTGTATTCTCAGGAATACTCCGATTACTTTGGTGAAGAAACTGTTCCCTACCTACGGGGATTGGGACAGGAGGCTCAGGAATGCCGCAACTGGGGAATGCAGCAAGATTTGCTCAAATACAGCGCCCCTTTCCGCAAAGTACCGCAATTTATCACCACCTTTGCTAAGTACGAGCAGCCGTTACCGGATCAACACCCCTACGGTGCTGGTAATGACCCCTTAGAGATTCAGTTTGGGGCAATTTTCCCCAAAGAAACGCGCAATCCCAACACGCAACCGGCTGGGTTTGGCAAGGATACTAAGCGCATCCTGATCCATCGCGGACCGGCGACGAATAACCAAAACAGCAATCCTCAGGCAAGGGGTGAGTTTCCCGGTTCTCTGGGGGCGAAAGTCTTCCGCTTAGACCAGATTCCTAGCACTAAGGCGGCTAGTGTCACATTTGCCGAAAGCTCAACCCAAAAGGTGATTAGTGCCTGCTATCGCCAAGTCTTTGGGCGGGATGTGTATGATGGTCAACGCCAGAAAGTGGCGGAGATTAAGCTGGAAAATGGCGAGATTACCATCCGGGAGTTTATCCGCATCTTGGCGAAGTCCGATGTCTTCCGCAAGATGTACTGGACATCTCTGTATGTGATGAAGGCTGTGGAATATATCCACCGTCGTCTATTGGGACGCCCCACTTACGGGCGCGGGGAAACGAACAAATACTTTGATATTTGTGCCAAGAAAGGGTTCTACGCCCTGGTTGATATGCTGATTGACAGCAAAGAATACGAGGAAGCCTTTGGGGAAGATACGGTTCCCTACGAGCGCTATCTGACACCGGGCGGTTTACAATTGCGATCTACTCGACCGGGTGCGATTCGTGAGGATGTGGGGACTAAGCCAGAAGTCCCAGCTACTCCCGCCTATGTGACGATGGCAGAGGTGTCAGAAACGCGGACTGAGCCGGATGTTCAATTCCGGATTAATCAGGGCGTTAACACTAAGCGCCAGCAGACCAAGATCTTTAAGCTGACGGATCTCAACGATAAGCCAGCGGTGAAGGTTCTGATTCGTGCGGCGTATCGCCAGATCTTTGAGCGTGATGTTGAACCTTATGTGGTCAAAGGTCAGTTCTCTAGCCTGGAAAGCAAGCTGGGGAACGGTGAGATTAACCTCAAGGAGTTTATTGAAGGGTTAGGATGCTCTGAACTCTACATCAAAGAGTTCTACACGCCTTATCCCAACACCAAGGTGATTGAGTTGGGAACCAAGCATTTCTTGGGTCGAGCACCGGAAAATCAAAAGGAAATCCAGAAGTACAACCAGATTCTGGCATCCCAGGGTATCCGAGGCTTTATCAGCGCCATGGTTAACAGCATGGAGTATGTTCAAGTCTTTGGTGAAGATACGGTTCCCTATCGTCGCTTCCCCACTTTACCGGCGGCGAACTTCCCCAATACCGAGAAACTCTATAACAAGCTGACCAAGCAGAATGATCAACTGGTGGTTCCTAGCTTTGAGCCAGTCAGTTCGCGAGTGGATGGGGCAAAACTGCCTTTGACAGGGAAAGCGATCGCGGATATGGCGGCGACTAAGCCTGATTTTGTCGAACTCAGTCGTTCTGTACCCAAGGACAATAATCCTGCGGTTCAACCCGCCATCGGAATTGCCAATCGTAAACCGGCACGGATTTTTCGCCTAAACCCCGGAAATCTGGATGAAACGGCTCAGGTGATTGAGGCAATTTACGCTCAGGTGATGGATATCTGGACGGGTGAAATTCCCCCATCCTATCGACAGCCTGATTTAGAGCGTCAACTGAGCCAAGGTGACATCTCGGTGCGCGGCTTTGTTAAGGGATTGGCTTGTAGTGAAAGCTATCGCCAGCGCTTCTACTCACCCTATCCCAGTGCTAAAGTCATCGAGTTCTTGTTCCGTCATCTGTTGGGACGCACTCCTGCGACTCAAACGGAGATTCAGGACTACACCAAACTCATGGCTGAACAGGGACTGAATGCGGCTGTGGTTGCGATCGTGGATAGTTCAGAGTATGCTCGTTTCTTCGGGGACTATGTGGTTCCCTATCCTCGCGTTCCCTCATTGCCAGCAGGCAATTACTTGGGCAGTATCAAAGCTATCTCTGATTAGGGATTAGGGTAATGTTCTAGGCGTGCCATGGCACGTCTTTGAGGAAGATCAGGTGTAGAGACGTAGCCTGCTACGTCTCTACAGTTAGGGTTCCCCACCCCTAAATCTGAGGACAAATGTTACAAAATGTTGCGAACATAGGAAAAATGTGAACAATCTATCGCAAAATATTTGCGGAAGAGAGCTGTCTCACTGACCTAATGTATCGCTAGCTACTCTCACCAATCTTGAGTCGATTAAGTCGTTTCAAGATCGGGCAGAGTCAGCCATTAAGCTGGAGAGCCTAGCCCATTGGGAAGCGTTTCAGCGTTTCAACAGTTACAATAAGCCAGTTTAAGTACACACACCTGGTTACATTCTTGGAGGAGGAATCCTGTAAATGAGTATAGTCACGAAATCAATCGTGAATGCCGATGCCGAGGCTCGTTACCTAAGCCCTGGTGAATTAGACCGGATCAAGTCGTTTGTGACCTCTGGTGATCGTCGCCTACGGGTTGCTCAAACGTTGACAGACTCTCGTGAGCGCATCGTTAAGCAAGCTGGAGACCAGTTATTCCAGAAGCGTCCTGATGTTGTTTCTCCCGGTGGTAATGCCTACGGTGAAGAAATGACAGCAACTTGTCTGCGTGACTTGGACTACTATCTGCGCCTAATCACTTATGGTGTTGTTGCTGGCGATGTTACCCCAATTGAAGAAATTGGCTTAGTCGGTGTGCGGGAAATGTACAAGTCTTTAGGGACTCCCGTTGACGCTGTTGTCGAAGGCGTTCGTGCCATGAAAAACGCTGCTACCGGTATGATGGCTGGGGAAGATGCGGCTGAAGCTGGCTCCTACTTCGACTATGTAATCGGAGCAATGCAGTAGACCCTATCCGACTGGGAAAGACGTAGCATGACGCTTCCACACCTGGACGTTGCACGTCTGTCTTAAGGATTCGAGAGACTAGGTGAAATAAGGAAAATAGAATCGATGCAAGACGCAATTACCTCTGTTATTAACTCTTCCGACGTTCAAGGAAAATACCTGGACGCCTCTGCGATGGACAAGCTCAAGGGCTATTTCGCCACGGGTGAATTGCGGGTGCGTGCGGCAACCACAATCAGTGCTAACGCAGCAACTATCGTTAAAGAAGCTGTTGCCAAGTCTTTGCTCTACTCGGATATCACTCGTCCGGGTGGCAACATGTACACCACTCGCCGCTACGCTGCTTGTATCCGCGACTTGGACTACTATCTGCGCTACTCCACCTATGCCATGTTGGCGGGTGACACCTCCATCCTGGATGAGCGTGTACTGAATGGACTCAAGGAAACCTATAATTCTCTAGGTGTTCCCATTAGTTCCACCGTACAAGCTATCCAAGCCATGAAAGAAGTTACCGCCAGTCTGGTGGGTGCTGATGCTGGCAAGGAAATGGGTGTTTACTTCGACTACATTTGCTCGGGTTTGAGCTAGAGAATTCTGGAACGTTCCCTTGTGAACCTGTAGTCGGTCATTTTTTCAAGGTTTGGGAAATCAATTGTGAGTGCTAGCTTGTTAAAGGCAAGTCTGACTTTTTAGTTAAGCAGATGAGTTTTGACAATCTAGTATTGACAGTTGAGTCCCAAACCTGATTGCAATATAAAGTTTTTGAGTTTTAATTAGGAGAACTTCAATCATGCGAATGTTTCAGGTGACGGCTTGCGTCCCTAGCCAAACTAGAACCAGAACTCAACGGGAGTTGCAAAACACCTATTTCACTAAGTTAGTTCCCTACGACAACTGGTTTCGGGAACAACAGCGGATCATGAAAATGGGCGGCAAAATTATCAAAGTGAAGCTAGCCACTGGCAAACAAGGTACAAATACTGGGTTGCTTTAAAAAATAGCTTCTACGGCAAAGGTGGGGGGTCGCGATGACCCCTTTTTGATTGGAAAATTGTCAGAACGTATAGCGCTACGCATTGAGGTTAGGACAAGATAACCTACAGAATACAGAATTTATATTTAGGACTTGCTGCATGAGTGTGGAAGCTAGATCAGATAAGGGTTTCAAGCCATTTCCCGACCCAACAAGTGCAAGGTTTTTACCCTATAACCGTCTTGCATCCTGGAATTTTTGCCGACCTCAGCGCTGAATTCTCCCTCGACAGAGGGTTGAAACCATTGCCCATTGCCTATTGCCTATTGCCTCTCCCCACCACAAGACTTATTCAGCAGACCCTACTTAATTTTCTGTATCAGAGTCAATCCCTAGCTCCTTGAGTTTAGCGAGTAATTCCTCAACCCGTTGTTGTGCCAGTTCTCGTTGTTGTCGTTCTAACTCAACCTGTTGTTGTGCCGCTTCAGCCTGCTGTTGTGCCGCTTCAGCCTGCTGTTGGGCTAATTCTGCCCTCTCTGCTGGCGTTAATACTAACTGTTCCTCTGAACTGAAAAATCGCAGGGTTGATTGATGCACTCCTAAAAATAATTGTAACTGTTGACTCCATAACCAGCCTTGCTGATTTGATTCCAGTGGCTGATATTCACCTCGAACTAAGCAGAATCCTTGAAACTCTAAGGTGTCAGGGTGAAACCAAAAATATTCGGGTGTGCGAAAGGTATCCTGATACAGTGTTTTCTTATCCCCTCGATCCACCTTCGCTGTGCTATCCGAAAGCAGTTCAATGATCACATTGGGATATTTTCCTTGTTCTGCCCACAAAACCCAACTTTTTCGAGGTCGGTTTTCCACACCCAACACGACAAAAAAATCAGGTCCGCGAAAGTCTCTTGTGGTGATGTGGTCAGGACTAAAATAAATGGTAAGGTTCCCAGTGGCATAAAAGTCAGTACGTTCTCGCCACCACCATTTCAGGCAAGCCAAAAGTAGTTCAATTTGATCTCGATGCCGATCGCTTTCCAAGGGCGGTTCATCACTCCACAAATCCCATGGTGGAATAATAATCTCTTCGGGTTCAATTTGGGCAGTTTTTTCAGTTGTGGCGTCTGAACTCTGGCTAGGCGTCATGGGAATACCAAGGAAAGTGGTTACTTTTTAGTTTAGTCGGTGGTCGTCAGATCTCAGAGAACATACTATTCTATACAGTTTAACTGGATGGTCGGCTCCGGTTGCGTTACCCTATTTGAGAGTAATCATTGACGATTAGTGACTCTACGCAATCTGATTTCATGGATTCATCCTTCGGCTAAGGACTGGGCAATCGATGCCCGTCTATTGCGCTGGTTAACCTTTCTGTGGCTATTGGTGGGTTTGGCGGTGCTGTTCTCCGCATCCTATCCTAGTGCCGATGCTGAGTTTGGTGACGGTTTATATTACTTTAAGCGACAGCTCATCTGGATTACCCTAGGCATGATCGCCTTTAACTTTTTTGTGCGATCGCCTTTACGGTATATCCTCAAAATTGCCCATTGGATAATGCTGATGTTATTGGGGTTGATCTTGATCATCCTAATTCCCGGTGTGGGGACGACGGTGAATGGCGCAACCCGTTGGCTATCCCTGGGTCCTGTTCCCCTACAACCCTCGGAATTAATTAAACCGTTTCTGATCCTTCAGAGTGCTTGCATCTTTGGGCAATGGCAACAGATTTCCGTGCGAGTACGCCTGTTCTGGCTAGGGATGTTTGCCCTAGTGCTGTTGGGAATTTTGCTCCAACCCAATCTGAGTACAACGGCGCTATGTGGGATGACGCTGTGGCTCATTGCACTGGCGGCTGGGTTACCCTTTTCCTACTTAGGAGGAACCGCCTTGGGAGGCGTGTTACTGGCAACGATTAGTATCAGCATCAAAGAGTATCAGCGGCGTCGGGTGATGTCATTTCTTAATCCCTGGGCTGATCCGATGAATGACGGCTATCAATTGATTCAAAGCCTGCTGGCGGTGGGTTCGGGAGGAACCTGGGGTTCAGGGTTTGGTTTATCCCAACAAAAGTTGTTTTATTTACCGATTCAGTATACCGACTTTATTTTTGCCGTATTTGCTGAAGAATTTGGCTTTGTCGGCAGTACGTTGTTGCTGCTGCTGATCGTAGCTTATGCTACCTTGGCAACAATTGTGGCATTGAAAACCCGTCATCCCGTGCATCGGTTAGTTGCGATCGGAGCGATGATTGTAATTGTCGGTCAGTCGCTGTTAAATATTGGTGTCGCCACAGGGGTTCTCCCGACTACGGGTTTACCTTTCCCATTTTTTAGTTATGGGGGAAGTTCCATGATTGCCAATTTGTGTTCGGCTGGATTGTTGATTCGGGTAGCCAGAGAAAGTAGTGAGGCTCAAGTCGTTTCTTTACAAGCCCGTCGCCAATCACCACCTCAGCGGCGTAGGCGACAGAGAACGCAGTTACAGAGGATGAGAGATTAGCGGTTAGCAGGGGGAGCTGGGGGAGCGGGGGAAGCGGGGGAAGCGGGGGAAGCGGGGAAGCGGGGGAAACGAGGGGAGAGTAAATGAAATTGGAGCTTATCCGAGCAGTCTTGGGGCGGGTTTAGTCACATCTAGGTGAGGCAAGCTCTAATTAGTCGTGAAACCCGCCCCTACACAACACTTACCTTAACTCTTCCAAAATTGGCACAGTCTGATTGGAAGCAGGAGGGGGTAGGGTTTGAGGATTGGTGGCTGGATTGTCTAGGGTAGGTACAGTTACCGAGGGTGGAGTATTTTCCTCGCTTGGCTTCGTAAAAATAAACTCCCGCTCGGTTTCTGCGGGTGCAGGTTCCCGTACTGCTGGCGTTACCGGGTTTGGAGGACTCACCGCTGGTGTTGCTGGAACCGTTGTATCGCTTGTTAGATAGATATGACCTAAAGCTCGACCTTGATAAGCACGTCGCGTGAACCGCCAAGCTGGATCAAGTTCAATTTTGAGGAAATTGCCATTACTCAACCCTCGAGTTCTGCCAATTTCCACTTTGGGAGCTTGACGATTCATCCGATTTGTACCAATGAGAACTAACTCGCCATCACGCTCGACAAGTCTGAGCAAATAGTCTAATCCTAAATCTTGACCCTCCATGCGAATCGAATAACCATTACTATCAGTGCTACGTCCGCAAATGCCTGTAAAGTCAAAATTGAGCAGTAACGGATCAACGATCGCGGGATTACTTCCCACCTCCTGCCAGCAAGGGCGTTGGGTTGAGCGCTGTTCGATAATCAGTAATTGATACTTGTTATCCCCGAAAGGAGCAGCAACGGCAATAAAATTATCAGAATTGACTTCTTGACTATCAAATGTTCCCGCTTTCAGGGAATTTGAACCTCCGACGGTGAGTAGAAATGCCGTCGTTAGAACTCCAACGTTGAGCCATCGTAAACGTTTCATAATTAGTGTGGTTGCTGAAAATTTCTACATTCAAAAATAGACGTAGTGAACGCTCCAAAGATTCCTAATCTAGTATTTGACATCCTCCCCCTGCTTCCCCTGCTCCCCCTGCTCTCCAACTTCCCCGCACTAACGACTCCCCTGATCAGGTGAATTGGAATTCACTGGTACAGGGTTGACGGTAAAGGTTAAGACTGTCTCATCGACACCTTTAAGCTTAAGAGAACGATACTTTGCGATCGCGTCATCGTCTAACCAATCGGCAACGGATGCCGAAACCAGGATTGAATTCGGTTCAGCGGCTTCTTGCAGTCGGGCGGCGATATTCACCGAAGGACCGATCGCGGTATAGTCGGTTCGTTCATCTCCACCAAACATACCCACTACCGCAGTTCCTTGATGAATCCCACAGCGGAATCGTACAGGCGGGGGACCTCCATTACCCACGAGTCCCCTCTCTTGCCACTTTTGATTCAGCTTATCAAGCGATCGCAACATTTGTCGTGCCGAGGCAATTGCCCGTCTAGCTTGTTCGTGAGGACTTAATTCTTCAGGAGCGCCGAAAATCGCTAAAATACCATCCCCCATAAACTTATCCACTGTACCCCCATTATCAAACACCGCACGAGTCATGGCTGCCAGATACTCATTCAGCAACTCGGCAATTCGACGCGATCGCAAGGTATTCGACAACTCCGTAAACCCAACAATATCACTGAACAAGGACGTAACTAAGCGAGGTTCTGGATGTAAATCCAGTGCCAATTCTCCCCGTGCTGCTTTCTGAACCATAGCTGGGGGTAAAAACCGCTTCAGTACCGACTCAGTTAGATATCGATTTAACTCAACCACGCGCTGCTCTTGTTCTTTAAGCGCTAACAAATTCCGGACTTCTGCCAACAATTCCCGGTCATTAAACGGTTTCGACAGATAGGCATCTGCCCCCTTTTCTGTTCCCTCAATCCGGCTGGCTTCATCCGCTTTTGCCGTGAGCAATATAATCGGTATTCCCTTAAAGTCCTGGGAACCCCGAATGGTATGAATCATATCCAGTCCTGACATCACAGGCATCATCAAATCAGTCACGATAAGCTGAGGATGGCACTTCTGCGTCATTTGCCATCCCTCTTCCCCATTCCGTGCTGTCCATACCTGATACCCCGATTGCTTTAAAATACTGCCCACATAAGCCCGTAAATCGGAATTATCATCAACGACCAAAATTCGCGCTACTTTCGCCGCCAAAGGTGTATGTGGATCAACAATCAAATAAGCATCTCCCGGCTCTTGAGGTTCGGCTTCGGGTTGCTCTTCGAGTTCCCCAAAGGAATTCAACTCCAAGTCCGCCAGTTCCACCAATGCCCGACTGGACTGGATTTCTGTGGCAACATCCACAATCTGCTCGACGGGGAGGTGAGCTTTTCCTTGTTGTAAATGAATGGTGAATGTTGTTCCTTTTCCCTGTTCCGAGGATACGTCAATTTCTCCCCCATGGAGTTCGACTAATTCTTTCACCAACGCTAATCCTAAACCACTGCCTTCATAACTGCGGTTTACTGAGCCTTCTGCTTGTCGGAACCGTTCAAATAAATGAGGAAGTTGTTCTTTACTAATACCAATACCCGTATCGGAAATTTTTAGACAAACTTTATTGTCCGTCGATTTAACGGCAATGGTAATACTTCCCCCAGCATTGGTAAACTTCATCGCATTTGACAGGAGATTATACAATACCTTGTCAAATTTCTCTATATCTAAATAAATCTCAGGACAAGGGATGACCTGGCTCAAGAGATTGATATTTTTTTTCTCGCAGTAGGGTTTAAATGTTTCAACAATTTGATGAATAAATTCAATTAAATTACAGGGACGGAAACTCGGTTGCATCCGTCCTGCATCGAGTCGCTGTAAATCCAATAGCTGATTGACTAATCGCAACAAGCGGCGCGAATTCCGCAGTGCGATTGAACTTTGTTCATACGGTAATCCCTGATGTTGATTAATTGCCGATTCCAACGGTCCAATCATCAGGGTTAGGGGCGTGCGGAATTCGTGGGAAACATTTTGGAAAAATTCCGTTTTCTGCCGATCTAATTCCATTAACCGCTCGGCTTGCTGTCGCGTTTTTTGATAAAGTCGCGATTGCTGAACCGCAATTGCCGCTTGGGATGCCACGGCTTGGGCAAGCTCAATTTCGGATTGCAGCCAGTGGCGTGGGGTATCGGTTTGCCGCAGACTAATGCTACCAATAATTTTGCCATCAACCAATAAAGGCACCACCAAAAGGGCGCGGGCATTTTGGCGCAGGGGCAGGTCAGACCCATTCATTTGGGGATTAGCTACCAAATCATCAAGCACCACTGGGGCTTGGGAATCAATAAGCTGCCGTAATACGGGATTGCCGACAATCGGAACAGCTGACAGGGGAAGTTGAGTGGAGGAAACCGATTCCATTTCAATGGAGGAGGTAGGGGAATGAGTCACAGTGACTTGATTATTCTCTGGGGATTGATCATGATGATTAACCGACGTTCCCACTACTTTTGTCGATTTCCCATCATACAAGCCCACACATTGAACAAACTCATCGTCTTCACTCCACAGAGACAGAACACAACCATCAACGTTGAGAGCAACGCCTAATTGTTGAGTAATCGCGGTAAAAATTTCTTGGGGATCAAGACTAGAACGAATAGCGCGAGTAATTGTGTTGATTAAAGTTTGCTGCGTCGCTAAGGCGTGTAGCTGTTCATACGCCCGTGCCTGGGAAATTGCCATGGCAGCTTGGTCTGCTACCATCACGACGAGTTGAATTTCGTCATCTTGCCAGCTATAGGGTTCTACACACTGGTGTAACGCCATGACAGCCACCAATTCCTGTTGACTAATCAGGGGGACGACTAAGCTAGAGCGAATATTCGCCTGTTGATACGCCTGTAGCCGAGCTTCGCCTTCAGGACTATCCTGATTAAATCGTTCATCTGTCAATACATCGTGAATAACGGTGACTTCATGGGTTTGCCAAACCGTCTGAGTTAAAAGCGGCGGTAGCGATGAGGTCGCGTCTGTATCTTCACCCGTGGTTTGTATGGTACAGGAGTTGGGTTGTGGCTGTACTAAGTCTAATGGTGAATGGTTCGGTGATAAGGGTTGCCTACCATTGTCTCTAAACCTTGAAGTTTCGCCACCTGAGTCGCTCAGTTGCCGTTGATAGACAAACCATTCATCGACCAACTGCTCTTGCTGGAAGGGACGAAGAATGCATACATCGACTTCTAGCAAGTGACCCACCGTCTCGACAATCCGCTGGAGAACGTCTTTAAGCGGGGAACTACCACTTTTGTCATACTGAGCATTGCGAATGGTATTGGTTACGGTATTCAGCAGGGTTTCCCGACGTAACGCCCGACAGAGTTCACTGGTGCGGGACTTAAGGACATTATGAGTGTCCATGGCTTGCCGCACGACTGACTTGAGTTCCTCGGCATTCCAGGGCTTGGTGACGTATTTAAAGACTTTACCCGCATTGATGGCTTCAACCAGGTCTTCAACATCGGTGTACCCCGTCAAGATAATCCGGATAATATCAGGGTATTGAGCAGCGGTGATACTGAGAAACTCCGTACCACTCATTAGTGGCATACGCTGGTCGGAGATAATCACAGCCACATCTCCTTCAGCTTCCAAAATTTCTAGTGCGGCAGGACCATTGTCTGCCCGCAAGACTTTGTAGTCACGATGGAATGTTCGATAGAGCAAGTCCAGGTTGTCGGGTTCGTCGTCAACAACCAGAAGTTTAGGCTTTCGTGTGGATTGAGATCTCATGCACCGCTCTCCTGCTGCCAGAGCTTTTGCGAATAAAAACAGTTTGCACGCACGTTAGAGATTTTTACGGCTGGCAATGACTGGCTCAATGAGAACTCTCTGACTCCAGGGAATTGTAGTTCGATGATCACGACGGGCTAAAGGAAGCATGTTACTTGTCCTGCGGCAATTTGGCTATTGTGACGGTAGTTAGTGGTACACCCCAATTGATTTTAATTTTTGTTTTCCAGTATGGTTGTATTCTGCCTCAAGTTGCCGAATAGTCATGTTTGGTCTGAGCGTCTTGGTTTTGGCTTTACCATAAGAGTTATGCGATCGCGCCTAACTCCTCCATTTTGGGCGAATCATGAAAATTTAGGAGATCGAGCATATCTTGAGGACGCAAAGCGCTGCGCCTTGATCGGCTTTATGATGGTGTCATGCCCCTGGGAAAGCGCTGTGGGAAGAAGTGATTCGTCAATGCTCTCCTTGTACAATACTATCGTTCTACAAACGAAAGACGATGATTTCTGGCTAAGTGTTAATCCCAAGGGAGTGGTGATGGCGCTCTTTATATTTTTGCGATGGTGAACCCCTGCTTTTCTTTTGTGACGTCCCACAAAGTTGCTTCTGAAGCTCAGCAAACGCTGGCTGTGGATGCTTCCCGCTTAACGATCCGGAGGGCAAAAGACCAAGATCTAATGGCGCTCTCGGAAATTCTAGCGGATAGCTTTCACTCGCAACAGGGACTCTGGCGTTTGGTTTATCCAATTTGGCGATTAGGAATTTATGAAGATCTGCGGAATCGTCTGCGTGGCAATTCTCCCCATTATGCCTGTTTTGTTGCCCTCAACCCTGATGCTTCTGGCGATAGTGCTGACGGGCTACTCGTCGGCACTGTCGAAATTGCCCTCCGTTCTCCTCCATCCTGGCAACCTCAAGGTCACCACTATCCTTACATTTCTAATTTAGCGGTCAGAAGGTGTTGTCGGCGACGGGGTGTGGCTGGACAATTACTGCTAGCTTGCGAGCGTCAATCCTTGGCATGGGGCTTTCCCCATCTTTACCTTCATGTCTTAGATAGTAACGATCAAGCGCGGCAACTTTACCTGAAAATGGGCTATCAACTGCATCATCTAGAGCCGAGTTACAGTCTCTGGCGACGCCATCCTCAACGTTTGTTATTACGCAAGCGTTTAAATACGGGAACACCTGGATAACCCTAAGAGGAATTTTTTCCTCACGGCAGTAAGTGACACAGTTGGGGACATAATCTCCACTTTGCCGCCTTTGGGAATCGAGTTTCTCGCTCCAGCTTTACCATTTCTTTAAAAAACGTTCCCGCTTCTTCACAGAATCTTCATAAAATTTCTTAACAAATAGGCGTATATTGCCCCAATTCAGGCATCTGTAAGGGATTGACCTAACCTATACCTGTAACCGTATGCCATAAAATAGAGTTATAAATTTGTCGAGAAGCAACAAATGACACCGATCTGAGTGGGTTTGATAGGGTAATTCAATATAGAGGATCAACAAAACTTCTCTTCTTGGTTATTATCAAAGACTGATAACCCAATGAATTGATTAGTTGTGCGTTCAACCTGGGTGCATCCCTGCTCCCTTGAAATTAAGCAATACGAGTTGAAATGGAGAGCGAAAATAACCAGCGTTGCCAAACAGCTCTTTACGAAGAAGAGGAGGTGCTTGCCCGCCCCAATAGTTTCGCCAACGCTCAAGGCTCTAGTGGCATGAATAAACAAAGCCCAAATTCCCATGACTCACCGGAAGGAAAAATTCTTCAGCAGCTTCACGATCAACAACTGTTGATCGTTAATCCTCGGCGTCGGAATGGCTTAATTCTCTTCAAGCGCTATCATGCTGAATTTGCTGGACCCGGTTCAGGGGTGGGAGGATTATTCGATGTGGATTGTCAGCGGGTGCTACCTGTGGGAAACATTTCTTTACTCTCTCCAGAATCATCAGAAGAGCGAAAGCGGGCGTATCTGATTCGGCGACAGTGGGTGAGATTAACGATGCAAATTACGGATAACCCAGTTCCCCTGCAACGCGCCCAAAAGATGATAGAGCAATTTGAGGGCTTCTTTGACGCCCAAACAATTGCTAAATTACCTAATGAGGCTTTTTCTCTGTTGGTGGGAGTCTTGCCTCAGACGGTTATCAAAGTGCGTCGCACAGCCTAGTGGCTTGACCCAGCTAATTTGGTGCAATAGATTGGGTTCGTAGTGAGGGCTTCAGCCCTCTCCAGATAGGCGTTAGAGAACTAAAGTTCTCACTACAAACAAAGTCCTATTTGAGCTGGGTCAAGCCAGTAGATACGATGAAGCTAGGGAAGTCGGGGAAGCTGGGGGAGATGAGGGAGAATTTCCACAGACGGGTTAGGATCAAGAAAAAATTGGAGCTTTAGCGGATTAAGCTGGATGTCTGAACCTTTGATTTGTGTCTCCATCAAACTGTTCGCTGCTTATCAAGACGCTTACGGCGTCCCTGAACTTCAACGGGAGTTCCCCGCCCAAACCCCTGTATCTGTCCTTCTGGATAGCTTAATCGCCGAACATCCTCAACTGAAACCCTGGCGAGATTTGACTCGTTTTGGTATCAACCTCCAGTTTGTTGAACCGGATACGATTTTGCAAGCAGGAGATGAGGTTGTCCTAATCCCCCCTGTCAGTGGCGGTTAATCTGTATGAATTCCGGCGAATAGATGGGCAACAGCTTAATTGATGGCTCCTTTTTCTGTAAAAATATAAAGAGAAACTATCATAAAAACCTGCAAGTGAGTCGTTATGCCAGAAAAAAACAAATCTAATCCAGACGCTCAAGGAGCTAAATCTAAATCCTCTAAAGCCAAAAAAGAAAAACCGCCAGCACCTGAGGACAAACCGTTCCCGGAATTTATCGAACAAGAGTACCTACCCGCGTTAAAGACTGCCTTTGGCAAACAAGGCATCGATGATGTAGAGGTGAATTTTGTCAAGGAAAAATTTCCGATTCCTGGTTTAAGTACCCAGCCAGACTGCTGGCAAGTCATTGGTCGCTTCGCTAATGGTCAGCGCCAATTTAACGTATATTTCCCCGATGAGGATATAAAGGAGCAAAAAGCCTTCTCCTGTGCGCCCAAGGGAGCCAAACCCAGTACCCTTGAGTCATTTATGATTGACGAACGCAAGGTGTCTCTCGATCTGCTGGTGTTTTATACTATACAGCGATTGAACGCCCAGAAATGGTTGGCAAGAAATTAGTTAGGTGGAGCAGGGGGAGCAATGTAGAGACGTGCCATGGCACGTCTGGAAGCAGGGGGAGATGTTAGCTGTTCAGTTATTTCCCTGCTCACTGCACTAGGAGGCTTCTCTTGAGCGATCGCAAATATGAGTTATACTTAACTGAATGGGGTATGCTTTCGACCAATTACTATTACTATACAAGCTCAGAACTTTCAGCTACATTTTGTTCCCAAAACTGGAGTCCTGCTGTAACATAGTGCGATATTAGGGTGTACTGACTGCTTTCCTTGGAGATTAGCCAAAACGTTAGCTCATGGGCTTACCCTACTCCTGCTTCCTGGCGTTGTGGTAGCCGTACTTGCGAAAAACGGCTGTAGCTGGCTAATCTATTAGTGATCCTGACCTGTAGTGATCCGAACCTCTAAATTCCAGCAGCAAATTTCCCACCGAACCGCTGGCTTGAGTTAAGGGTTCTCACTCAACGCACGCTTCTACCCCCTTACTTTTGCTATGCTAACTTCCATTACCCACGAACAAGAACTAAAACACGAAAGCCTGCGACTGCTGCGAGACTATCAGCAATCCAAATCCGCAGAGACTCGCAACCAGCTAGTGTATCTCAATATTGGGCTAGTTAGACGAGAAGCTCATTATTGGGTTAATCAATGCACCGAAAGCTATGAAGACTTGCTACAGGTTGGCTGTCTAGGTCTGATTCGAGCGATTGAGCGATTTGCTCCCAGCAAGGGTAATGCCTTTAGTTCCTTTGCTATTCCCTACATTCGTGGTGAAATTCAGCACTATTTGCGCGATCGCGGCGGTTGCATTCGTATCCCCCGGCGCTGGTTGGCGCTACAACAGCAGTCTATCGCTATTATTCGCCAGTTACGAGCGCAACTCAATCGCCAACCCACCGATGCAGAAGTGGCGGAAGCTCTGGAAATTCCCCTAGCCGAATGGCAAGAAATTAAGCTAGCGCATCAGAATCGAGAACCTCTGAGCCTAGATACCCCTGTTGGGGATGAAGAAGACGGCACAACCAGTTTGGGTGATATTGTCCCTGATCCGCAATATCGCAGTTTTCAACTGGCACAAGAAGACCAAATTCGCCTGCAACAAGCGCTGGTTCACTTAGAACAACGGACTCGCGAGGTTTTAGAATTTGTCTTTTTACATGATTTAACTCAGAAAGAAGTGGCAGAGTTGTTGAATATTAGTGTGGTAACCGTGTCTCGCCGCATGAAAAAAGGACTCAACGCCATGAAAAATATTATGAATGGTGGAGAACGGTAAGTGTCAAAGATGATGGCGCGATCGCTAGTAGCCGTGGCAGTCAAAGCTTCCACAACGCTTTCACTATAATAGATAGTAGGTAGAGAGAATAATTGAAATTTATTTCTAATTGGGGTGTTCTGTGTGGTGTCTTCTGTAAAACTATGGGGGGACTCGATCATGCATAAAAAATTATTAGTTGGGTTGACCACAGTATTAGCATTGTATATGGGAGGTTGTCAGGGGGACGATACTGAGCAAATTGGCGAAGTGCCAGAGCCGACGACAGAGGAATCACCAAGCGAGTCACCTGCTGCACCACAGGTAGCGCCCTTTAACAATCCTGATGTAGACGCACAGCCAAGATTGCCGACAGCATCAGGGTTGATCCGAAGTGGGTCTCCCCAGGAACAAGTTAGAAAAGTAGAAAAAGGACGCAGCGATCCCTTTGCTACCCTGACCCTAAAACCGGAAGTAACCGTATTGCCTAATCCTCAAGCACAAGGACGATCTATACCTGTACCTGTGGTTCAGCGACTGCCTTCGCCTTCCGTTAGGAGGGGGACAGGTAATGGTAGTCCAGGTAGTCCAGGCGGTGGCAATCAAAGCAGAGGAACAGGTGGCACAGGTGGCACAGGTGGCACAGGAAGAACGGGTGGAAACGGTTCCAATGTAGTACCAGGAGCAACAACATCACCAGGAGGAACGAGTGCCAACGGTGGTAATGGTGGTAATGGAGGGAAACCAGGTAATGCGACAGCCAGTGGAAGTCCGGTTCTGGAACCCCCTCCCTTGGTTCCAGAACTGCCAAAATTACCAGATCCTACACTAGCTAGGCAAGTGGAAGTTGAGGGTGTAGTCCAAGTTGGCAATGTGCCTCGAGCTATTGTCAAAGTTCCCAATGAACCAAGCCGCTACGTCCAAGAAGGACAAAGGATTTCCAACGGACAAGTTCTGGTTAAGCGGATTGAAGTGAATCGCGGTCCGACGCCAGTGGTTGTTCTGGAGCAATATGGTCAAGAAGTGGCTAGACAGGTTGGTGAAGAACCTGCGGGAACTCCAGCACAAGCCGAATCCTCTACCGCTTTGCCACCACCACCCGCCTGATGGCAGGTGAATGAGCAGCGCCCTAGCTAGGAGCGCGATCTGTCAGGATAAATAGTTTGTAGAGACGTGCCATGGCGCGTCTCTTTGTATTAAAAGCAGTAGCTTGCAAACTTTGGTAACCTGGAGGAATTCAACCCCAAAAACGTATCCCAGAAAACGAAAAATTAGGTGAATTGAAACGTACAGCCTGTGGCAAGCCAATCACTACGATATTATGTATCTGGTTCGAGATTGCCTTTAGCCGTTTATCGAGAGGTGGCGGCTCATTTACGGCAAGTAGAAGGAGTAGACGTTGAGCTAATCCCCCAAATGTCCCAGACGTTTGATTACAATCAAAGTCAAGTAGAGGGGTTATGGATTCAACATGCTGATGATTCTGATGCGGTGAGTCGAGAACGAGTTAACCAAATTTTGACTCACTATAACCTACTCACGACTTAATGAAGAATCGTTAACGATTATGGACTATTGGGAATTTCTACTCCAAAAAGAGGGCGATCGCACTTGGTTACCGATCAAATCCCCTAAGCTTGACTTGGATGTGGGTCGATACCGGGTAGTGGCTCATTCGAGTCGCGCCAATACCGATGTGGAAATTTGCGTGACGCATACCGATACGAAGGAAACACCACCTAAGCGACGGTATCAAAAGCGATCGCGCCGTACTAACCCTGATGGGTTAATGGTGATTATTCCCTTTACCTATCTTAAGCCCGGTCTGTGGGAGTTGCGCTGCTGTGGCGATATTATGTCCGATTTTCTGGGCAATTCCTGGCAGGAAACGGTACAGTTATCAGTTGTACCTAAGGTGAGTGAGGTTTTAGAGAAGGCAGAAGATAGAGGCTTCCAGGAGGGAAATCAGGAACAAGAAAATAAGGCAGACGAAAATGAGATCACTCCGGAAACGGTAAATAATGACTCCGCGCATCCTGAGGAACGTCACTCCCCATTGATCACGTCCCTCCATAGCCCAGAGACAGAAGAGGTTCTCCCCACACAAGAGCAACCTGCGATCGCGGATGTGGATAATGATTCACTTGACTCATCTCACCCTGTCGCCCAATCCACCCAATCCCCCTCTCCAACTGAGTTACCGACTCTAACTGAGACAATCACATTACCCCAACCTCATACCCCCTCTCAAACCCCTATAGCGGCGACAGACACCGCTCAAACGGATACAGAACACTCCGTTTCCCATCCCACAAATGGCAAAATCGGCGATAGAGAGGAAACGACACCCTCAGAAACAAAAGCCACCTCTCCCTCACCGGAAGCATTACCTGAGTTGGAGATTCCTGAACCCGATATCCCGATTCCAACCTCTACCTCTTCCCAATCTCCTATCTCCAATCCCATCTTGGATCAATCACTGCAAGTGCTAGAGCAAGTGTTGCAACAGGTACTTGATCCGGTAATCAAAGAATTTGAAGCGTCTGAGTCTTCAGAATTGCCTATTCCCATCTCCCCAGAATCCGAATTTTCCCCAGAGGAAGATACGTCATGGCAAGGATTAATCTTAACCCTAGAGGAGGAAGCTTTAGTCACACAACGGGGAGAATCTCTGACGGTAGCCGGACAGGTGGATCAGTTAAAGGTGCATCCGCTAGACCCTAGGGAAACTGTCCTAAGTGAGACGAATCAGTTTCAGGGCATCCTACACTATGAATTACGTCATCCGCAAACCGGAGAGGTTGTCGTGGATGTCCGAACCCCCATAGCTGCACCCGCATTTCCTGTCACGTTTAGCCAGACTCTAGAGATTCCCTCAGACAGCAAAACCTGTTTATTACTAGGAAAAGTTAACCTGTACGAATCAACGGGGACAGCATTAGCCAGTCAACCGTTTACAGTCACGGTAGATTTAGATGAATTGTTAGTTGCGGTTCAATCAGGAAATTGGACAAAATCGGAAGACACAACTCCTGGGGTTTCTACCCCACAACCCAAGTCACAGTCAATTCCTCTGAATCAGATATTTCTTGATCTGGTTGATAATCCGAACAGCCGTAAGCCTTTAATCTACCAACCCTCATCCCATCAACCTTTACCCCCACAGCTTTATCACCCCCAATCCCAGCCCGGATTAACCAAATCGCTGGATTTGCCGACCTTTTCTCAGCCCAAACCAACCACAGGGAGAGAATCGGAATCCCTTGCGGAAATCCAGCCAGAAACAGAAACGCGATCGCAAGCTGTTGAACCCACTGATAAACAGACAACCGAAACCACGCCTTCAGCACCCGACGATACAATAGAAGACTTCGTAATCGACTCATCTGTCACCGAATCTCTGGTGTCAGAAACAGGCGAGGGGGAAACTACCGAGACTATCTCTGTTCCTAATACGGCGGTCACTGAAGCCTCTGTGCAGGTGGAAACCGCAACTGAGTCCGCTGAACCCTCAAAGGAAACGCCCCCCCTAGAGGACAATCTCGCTGCCTTAGCAGAAACATCTGAACAGGCTTCTACAGAGTCCACCGAGATATCCGATGTCTGGACATCAACACCAAAAGCGGAACCCGAATCCTCCCAGGGAGAGGAGATAGCGAATCCAGACTTATCCGAGTGGAAAACAGCCGCGATGTCAACTGCTGCACCCCCGGAGCAAGATCCGATCGCGGTTGATCGCGCTTTCACTGAACTCAACCTGAATGAGCGATTCTGGGGGCGTTTGAATGCGTTAATGACGGATACGGATTTAGCCGAATGGCTGAAAGTGGAGTTACCCTCTAGCGAGGACTTGGTTGAGTTGGAAGGGGAACTATCTGAGCCAGAGGTTGATCCTTTATTTGCTCAACCCAAAGAAATTCCGCCATCCTCTGATGATGACGATCAAGAATTAAATGGCTTTGATGAATCGATGTGGGATGAAGACACCGAGGAGGTGGGAAGTCTTAATCATGAGGAGATCCCCAAACTCGAACCCCCTGTTCAACCCGATCATCCTCCTTTGAATCGTGAGGAATTGTTGGAGCGAGAAATTGTGGTTGAGGATGAACCCTCGACGACCGAATCCTCAGCGTCTGGAACAGTTGGTTCAAGAACCGTTGAGACAGCAACAGGAGCGCGATCGCACCTGAGAACTTCTGACATGGCTCAACTCGACTTAGGGACGCCCTTACCCACACCAGAACTATTCATCCCGACTCAGGAACTAGCGGCTGGGGAACCTTTACTGGTAAAGATTAAATTGAATCCTCATTCGGCTCGCTTAGGCGTTAAATTATGGGTTCAAGATCGCCAAAGTCGCTCCCTACTTGATGGACCCCGGTGGTTAATGGAGTTAAGTCCCAATAAAGCAGGAGAGTTAGAAGCCTTGACTCAGTTGGTTGTACCCTTTGGGACAGTAGAAATTCGCTTTGAAGCGATTACGGTAGATTTAGATAGTGAACGGGAAAGTCACAAAGTTTCCGTTGATCGAGTTGTGGTTCCACCGGATTTGTCAGATTTCTCTGAGGATGAGTTCTGAATTTACCCATACGATCATCAGTTACTTGTAGGGGCGGGTTTAGGGATAAAATGAGGAAACCCATCTTAAATTAAACAACGAAACCCACCCTAATCCTAACTTTCATCGTCGCTATTCTGTAAATTGGGGATTTAGGTGATCAGTTGAGTGTGAGGGGGAGGAAGGGCGGGTTTTGTAGAAACGTTATTAATTTCTGGATTAATTATTTCCCTAAACCCGCCCCTACATTGGATATACAGCTTTAGATACCAAATGAATACTAAAATATCGTTCTGGCTGATACCATCAGCAGCTTATCGACCCTTTTTTCAAGAGAGGATCAATTCTCTAGCTCAAGCCCATAATGCGCCCAGGTTTGAGCCTCACGTCACTATCTATTCGGGAGACTATAGGGCTGATGAATCGGTTGATGAAGTAATCGAAACAGCTACAAAGAATATTTCAGGCTTTATGCTGGATATCGATCAGGTTGGCTATACCGATCTATACACCAAAACATTATTTGTACAATTTCACCCATCGGCAATTCTGACTCAGATTTCCGAAACCATACGCCATAACTCGGCTAATGCTTCTGCGTATGTTCTCAATCCCCATTTAAGTTTGATTTACCAGCATCTTGATCAAGCTGTTCAAAAAAAATTAGCCACAGAGTTAGTTATTCCCTACAGTCAAGTTTTCTTTGATCAAGTGAGAGCCATTTCCACACCAGAACCTGTTCGGAGTGGTGAAGATGTAGAAAAGTGGCAAACGCTCAGTGTCAGGAAATTGGTATCGTGAGAGGGGAGCAGGGGGAGCAATGTAGAGACGTGCCATGGCACGTCTGGGAAGCAGGGAAAGCAGAGGGAAAAGAGGCGTTCCGATAAAACATCTTTTGTAGGGGCGGGTTTTACTACTAACATTTCGTTTTCACCCTGATGTAACTAAACCCGCCCCGAGCTAACTGTTCAATTATTGCAAATGACGTAGTTTGCTTCTCGCGATAGCGAGTATGACATAAGACAAATGACGAATCCGGATCAAGCGATCGCACCTGCGAAACAAGAAGAGGAGAACTTGTTCGGTTAACGGACATGACTAGCGACAAGCATCAGCAGGATGAGACTATGGTTGTATCAGGGAATTCTAAACTATCCGAGAATCTCTCAGCAGGGATGGAGGATGTGCAATCTGACGCCGATACCTGGTTGAGTCAGGGAATTGCGTCGTTTCAGCAAGGGGATTATCGCCATGCGATCGCGGCGTTGAATCAAGCCTTGCAGATTAATCCCGATTTGGCGCAGGCTTACCATTATCGGGGAATGAGTCATTATTGTCAGGGGGATGCTTTGGGTGCGATCGGGGATTTTGATGAGGTGTTACGGCTTGATCCTCAAAATGCTCAAGCTTATAGCGATCGCGGTTTGATTCTGGCGACGCTTAATGATCGCTGGGGCGCGATGCAGGATTATAATCAAGCGTTGCAACTTGATTCAAATTATGCTAAAGGATATCTGAATCGTAGTATGCTGCGGTTGGCATTAGAAGATTATGACGGTGCGATCGCAGATTGTGATCAAGTGATTCGGATGAATCCGAACTTAGCGGAAGGGTATCTGAATCGAGGGATTGCTCGGTTTGAAGTAGAGGCTTATCAGGATGCGATTGGAGATTGCGATCGCGCTTTAGCGATTAATTCCAATCTGGCGGCGGCTTATTTTAACCGAGGGATGAATCACATCGCTTTAGGAGCCTATCAGGAAGCGATCGCGGATTTTAACCATGTCTTGGAATTGAATCCCAATGATGCTCAAGCGTATCTGAATCGCGGTTATGTGCGGTTGCAGTTGGGGGAAAATTGGTCAAGTATTGAGGATTTTGACCAAGCGATGCGCCTAGAACCCGTGGCGGCGAAGGCATTTTTCCAACAGATTGCCAATACATTGAATCAAGAACCCGACACCGTTGAGGATGATGAATCGAAACTGATTCAAGGGTTAATGGTTCGAGGAAATTTACGCTATCAATTAGGCGATTATCCAGCGGCGCTGAATGCCTATAATCAGGTTTTAGAACTCGATCCGAATTATACAGAAGCCTATAACCAACGCAGTACCGTGCGTTCGGCGATGGGGGATTACCAAGGCGCGATCGCGGATTTAGACATGGTGAAAACCCTCTCTCTGGCGACTCCATTATCTCCAGAACCTGTATCTGTGGCGACGGATAAACCAACGCCTCAAGAGTACCATAAGATCGGCGTACACAAGTTAAATCAGGGAGATTTTCACGGCGCTATTGAAGCGTTTAATTATGTCTTACAGGAGAATCAAAATAATGCCACGGCGTTAACCTGTCGGGGATTTGCTTATCGTCGTCTGGGAGATAAACCACGAGCAATTGCCGATTTTCAGACAGCCGCGAAAGTGTTTTATGAGCAAGGGGATATGAAGTCATCTCAGGAAGTGATCAAAACACTGAAAAAATTGCGGCAATAATTATTAAGCAGGGAACAGGGAACGGTGAGGGACGAAATACGCCAAGGGAGAGGAATTTAATGAACTGTACGGGCGGGTTTTACAGATCAGTGAGATACCAATGATTAAGGGCGGGTTTTGAACATAGGTTAGCGGTGTTGATTCAAGGTTTAACCCTAAACCCGCCCCTACACGATGGTTATGGCGAGGGATTTTATGAACTGTAGGGGCGACCCGCACCGCATCAATGGACAACCCTATTCTACTCAATTGGATCGGGTCGCCCTCAGCTTAATAGCGTAGCTTTAAACGATTCTGGGCGCAAGGATGGTGCCCCTACATTAAGATTACGCCTGGGGATTTAAACGCTGGACAAATGCCTGATGTTCTGCTGTTTGTATTCCCGGCTGCAATACTGCCAAAACCTCAGCTAAATTCCCCTCACGCAAGGCATTCACCGCTAACCATAATCCCGGAAAAATACGAGAGCGAATAATCCCCGCTTCATCGGGTTCTAAGGAACATTCCCATGTTGTCGTTGCCGTGCGATTAACTGTTGGACAAAGGCTTGATGCTCTGGAGAATTGATTCCTGATTGCAAGGAAAGCAAAACCCGTTGCAGATCCCCTTGGAGCATCCCTGGCGCATCCAGCCACAATCCGGGAAATACTTGAGAGCAAATCAGTCCCTCAGGATCTGGTAACAAGGAAATATAATCACCATCGTTGAAACTAAACCAATCAATTTTTTGTTCAAAGACTTGCCAAACAATGTATTCCTGTACACTATTGCGCCGATAAGCACGCTTCTTATCTCCCAGATCAATCGCCGCACTACTAGCCGCTATTTCTACTAATAATTCTGGCGCTCCTGCCAAGTATCCATCTTCACTTAGAGTAGAGTTGCCCCCACTTTCTGGATTAATCAGCAATACGCCATCGGGTTGCGGTTGGTTGTCCCTATCCAAACGGAGAGTGGGTTCAATTCCCATTTGTACTTGGGGTGTAGCAGCTTGATAAACTCCCAGCCAGGTGATTAAACGTCCGTGGAGTTGAGCATGAGGTTGAAAGCGTAGGGGCGATGCCATGTACACTATCCCTTCTATCAGTTCAGCTTTTTTTAGTTCTGGCATAGCGTTGTAACGACGCTCGAATTCACGGGAGGTTAAGCGATCGCCATTTTCTAACGGTGGCAAATGTTGAGCGGGTGCGAACACAGAGGTTAATGGTAAGGGCTGTGAAGACATCGTTATGAATGACTCAACCGACCCCATGATTGTATCAAGCGATCTCCCCCACCCAGGAAGAGCGATCGGCATTTTCTAGGGGAGGAGGAGAAACCGTGGGACGGACTGACATCTGACACGCTCTAACTGTAATCGCTAACGGTTACGTTTATTTGAGCGTTGAGTGATGAAGGTTATAAATAATGTTTGGCATAAGGGTGAGGGGTGAGATGCCAAGGATTAAGGGCGGGTTTTGAACATAGCTTAGCAGTGTTGATTCAAGGTTTAACCCTAAACCCGTTCCTACACGATGGCTATGGCGCGGGATTCAAATAGGATAAAGGAACGAACTGTAGGGGCGACCCGCTTGCATCAATGGACAACACTATTCCACTTAATTGGATCGGGTCGCCCTCGGTTTAATGGCGTAGCTTTCAACAATTCTGGGCGCAAAACAATTCTGGGCGCAAAACAATTCTGGGCGCAAGGATGGTGCCCCTACATAATCGCTACGCCTGCGAATTTAAACCCTGGACAAATGCCTGATGTTCTGCTGTTTGTATTCCCTGCTGCAAAACGGCTAAAACTTCAGCTAAATTCCCCTCACGCAACGCATTTACCGCTAACCATAATCCCGGAAAAACACGAGAACGAATAATTCCCGCTTCATCGGGTTCTAGGGAAATATATCGTCCTGCTTCTAAGCGAAACCAATCAATACGATTTTCATAACTTTGCCAGACAATATATTCTTGGACGCCATTGCGACGATAGGCATTCAGTTTATCGTTTAAATCATAAGACGCACTCGAAGCCGCTACTTCAACAATTAACTCTGGTGCGCCTTCAATATAATCATCCTCAGTAATTCGAGAATTTCCTCCAACTTCCGGTTCAATTCGCAGTAAAGCATCCGGTTGCGGTTCGTTATCGGTGTCCAGACGGACTGTGGTATTATCCTGCACATCAACTCCCGGTGTCGCCACCCCATACATTCCCAACCAGGTGATGATTTTGGCGTGGGGTCTACCGTGACGATTAGCACGAACGGGTGAAGCCACGTAAACCACTCCTTCTATTAATTCGGCTTTTGTCTTTTCTGGCATTTGCTGGTAGCGACGCTCATATTCGATGCGAGTGAGGCGATCGCCACTTTCTAGGGGAGGGGGGGAAACAGTAGGACTGATTGACATCTGACAGGCTCTAACTGTAATTGCTAACGGTTGCGTTTATTTTAGCGTTTGGCATTGTCTGAACTTGATGTCAATCAGCACATAAGCTGTTCGGCATTTAAACCTTAATCTCAATAATGGCGAAATCCTTGCCGTAGTGCGTTTAGCGAAGCCATGCCGCAGGCTTTGCATCTTGCTCGCTGTATTGAGCATCTTGCTCGCTACCCATTCCCAATTTAACTGATCGCATAGTTTTTTCCAACGACCAATCTGGCTTGTCCACTCCCTATACCAGTGGTGTGACAGATTTTGACACCTATGTGTCTGGAAATCCTACACACAGTTTTATCTCTAACACTTGGATTTCAGGTTCTTCTGGTCCCGGATCAATTACTTTTGATTTAGGAAATGTTTTTGACTTGGATGGGATGGCGATGTGGGGTACGGGTGGTGCATTTAGTGTACAAAACTTCAATCTGTTTGCTATTGAGTACATCATTGTTATCTGTCTCTCTGAAAAGGGAGACTTTTGTCTTTTTTGATTCCCGATGATGAGTGAACGGTAAATAATGCGGAGCATACCATACCCAATCAGATAGATAAGAATTCCATCCAGAAACCGTAGGGGCGCACGGAGCGTGCGCCCTTTCTCAATGTGTGCCTGATTAAATCATCAAATCTATTCCCCAATTTTAGGTAGGGGTAGGGCGGGTTTTGCAGCAATGTTAGCGGTGTTGCATCCAACATTTATCCCTAAACCCGCCCCTACACGATGACTATGGCGCGGGATTCAAATAGGATAAAGGAACGAACTGTAGGGGCGACCCGCTTGCATCAATGGACAACACTATTCCACTTAATTGGATCGGGTCGCCCTCAGCTTAATAGCGTAGCTTTAAACGATTCTGGGCGCAAGGATGGTGCCCCTACATTAAGATTGCGCCTGGGGATTTAAACGCTGGACAAATGCCTGATGTTCTGCTGTTTGTATTCCCGGCTGCAATACTGCCAAAACCTCAGCTAAATTCCCCTCACGCCTTCTACAATTAACTCCGGTGCGCCTTCAATATAATCATCCTCAGTAATCCGAGAATTGCCCCCGACTTCCGGTTCAATTCGCAGTAAGGCATCGGGTTGAGGTTCATTATCTGCATCCAGACGGACTGTGGTATTATCCTGCACATCGACTCCTGGTGTCGCCACCCCATAGGTTCCTAACCAGGTGATGATTTTGGCATGGGGTTTACCGTGACGGTTAGCGCGAACGGGTGAAGCCACGTAAACCACTCCTTCTATTAATTCGGCTTGTCACTCAGCACATACCGCAGGGGCGCACGCTCCGTGCGCCCTTTTCCAATGTGCGCCTGATTTAATCATCAAATTTATTCCCCAATTTTAGGTAGGGGGAGGGCGGGTTTTGCAGTAACGCTAGCGGTGTCGCATCCAAGGTTTATCCCTAAACCCGCCCCTACATTACGATATCTGGATTGGGAATGCCAGTTTCAACTAATTCATTCAAATGGAGGTTTAGCGGCATTCCTATATAATAAACGTTTGCCTTCTACCTTCTGCCCTTAATTATTCTGATCTGTTAGACGGTATAGTGATGAGTTAAGGAGTATGTTTAATGACAGATAAGCCCGCATCTTACGAGCAGTTCACCCTGCCAATCGTACAGGAAATGTTCGAGTTAGTGTTAGATGAGCGAACAAATTGGACGGCTAACATAGAACCCGTGGAACCCAGCCCTCGATTACTTCAAGACTTGGAGGATAATGTACTGCTCGCCTTAGCCACCAATACTGAAAAAGCGAGGTCAGAACTGATTATCACTCCCATCCTTAACGAGTTGCGTCGGAGAAAGAATGTGGTCGTATTTTCGGGTAAAACATTCAATGTCAACGAAGAACTGGGTTTAAAGGGACGCTGCGATTTTATTATCACTGCATCCGATGAATTCTATTACATCAAGGCTCCAGTTTTAACGATTGTCGAAGCCAAGAATGAGAGTATTGTTTCCGGTTTAGGGCAATGCCTTGCCACAATGATTGCTGTCCAGATATTCAACTCAAGTGACGTAGTATATGGTGCAGTGACAACAGGCGATCGTTGGAAATTCTTGCAGATCAATGGCAAAACTGTCAGTATTTCTCCAGTTGAGTATAACTTGGACAATTTGGGCAAAATCTTGGCAGTGTTGGAGGCAGCAACGTGACATTTGAAGAAAAAAACATAATTTTCGGAACACCTCTATAGGGCTCCCCCTGCTTCCAGACGTTCCACCGGAACGTCTCTACATGGCTTCCCCCGCTTTTCAGTAGGGGTAGGGCGGGTTTTGCCGTAAGGCTAGCGGTGTCGCATCCAACGTTTATCCCTAAACCCGCCCCTACATTACGGCTATATACTCTAACCAACCGCAAATTCAGTAAACTTACGTTTATAGGGAGCATGAAAAGCTAAAACAATATCTGGCTTGGGAACGCCAGCTTCGACTAATTCATTAGCCACTCCGATTTCTGTTCCATCGCGCTCAATCCAAATCTTTCCATCCTTAATTTCTACATAGATAATACAACCAAAGACGCGACTCAACCCTTCCCAACCGATATGCAAGACTTGGTAGCGATCGCTCTCAGCAAGATGCCCGACAACTCCTACGAAGTCGGGCATCTGTCGGTGTACCTGACTAACTACCAAAAGCGCTGTAAATTTCTCACTCGACGCTAATCGACGCTAAAATAAACGTAACCGTTAGCAATTACAGTTAGAGCGTGCCAGATGTCAATTAGTCCCACCGTTTCTATTCCTCCCCTAGAAAATGGCGATCGCCTCACTCGCATCGAATTTGAGCGTCGCTATCAGCTAATGCCAGACAACAAAAAAGCCGAATTAATTGAAGGAGTAGTTTACGTGGCGTCACCTGTTCGCGCTAACCGTCACGGTAGACCCCATAGTGAAATTATCGGTTTGTTATTGGTTTACAGAATACAAACACCGGGGGTTTATCTTACTGATAATACTACAGTCCGTCTGGATGCCGATAATGAACCTCAACCTGATGCCTTACTACGAATTGAACCGGAAGTCGGAGGAAATTCTCGGATTACTGCGGATGATTATATTGAAGGCGCACCGGAGTTAATTGTAGAAGTAGCGGCTTCCAGTGCCTCTTATGATTTAAATGATAAACTGAATGCCTATCGTCGCAATGGTGTACAAGAGTATATTGTCTGGCAAAGTTATGAAAATCGTATTGATTGGTTTCGCTTAGAAGAAGGAAGATATGTTTCCTTAGAACCTGATGAAGCAGGGATTGTTCGCTCTAATGTTTTTCCGGGATTATGGTTAGCGGTGAATGCGTTACGTGAGGGGAATTTAGCTGAAGTTTTGGCAGTGTTGCAGCAGGGAATACAGACAGCAGAACATCAGGAGTATGTCCAGCGTTTAAATCCGCAAGCATAGCGATTCTGTCGTGAAATACCCCGTAAAAAAGCCGTGAACACCGATCCAGCCACCCCCACCCACTTTTTACAATAAAGTCAGTTAAACAAATTCTCTACATTAACCCCTAACGATGCAACCCAATAATCCCAATCTGTTTACCGAAAAAGCCTGGGAAGCCCTCGCCCATACCCCAGATGTGGTTAAAGCCGCCCAGCAACAACAAATTGAAAGCGAACATTTGATGAAAGCGCTGCTGGAACAAGAGGGGCTGGCGATCAGCATTCTCAATAAAGCCCAAATCCCCGTGCAGCGAATCCGGGAAGCCACAGATGCCTTTATCCAGCGTCAACCCAAGGTTTCTGGGAGTAGTTCCTCTATTTATATGGGGCGTAGCCTGGATACCTTATTAGATCGGGCTGATGGCTACCGCAAAGAATTTAACGATGACTACATCTCCGTCGAGCATCTGATGTTAGCTTATGTGAAAGATGATCGCTTTGGCAAAAGCCTATTTCAGGAATTTAAACTAGACGAACAAACGCTGAGAACTACGATTACCCAAATTCGGGGGAACCAAACTGTGACTGATCAAAACCCAGAAGGCAAATACGAAGCCCTAGACAAATATGGACGGGATTTAACCGAAGCCGCTAGAGAAGGCAAACTTGACCCGGTGATTGGGCGAGATGATGAGATTCGCCGCACGGTACAAATTCTCTCCCGTCGCACCAAAAATAACCCAGTTCTGATTGGGGAACCTGGAGTGGGTAAAACCGCGATCGCAGAAGGATTGGCACAGCGGATTGTCGCTGGCGATGTCCCCCAATCCCTGAAGGATCGGAAATTAATCGCCCTGGATATGGGGGCGTTAATCGCCGGGGCGAAGTTCCGAGGGGAATTTGAGGAACGATTGAAAGCGGTTCTTAAAGAAGTTACCGACTCCAAAGGACAAATCATCATGTTTATTGATGAAATCCATACCGTTGTCGGTGCAGGGGCGACACAAGGATCGATGGATGCGGGGAATTTACTTAAACCCATGCTAGCTAGAGGCGAGTTACGCTGTATTGGTGCGACAACCTTAGATGAGTATCGCAAATATTTGGAAAAAGATGCGGCATTAGAACGGCGTTTTCAACAAGTCTTCGTCGATCAACCCAGTGTCGTGGATACCATCTCCATCCTCAGAGGGTTAAAAGAACGCTACGAAGTTCACCACGGCGTTAAAATCTCCGATAGCGCCTTAGTCGCCGCCGCCACCCTCTCCACCCGGTATATTAGCGATCGCTTCCTCCCCGATAAAGCTATTGATTTAGTCGATGAATCCGCCGCCCGACTGAAAATGGAGATTACCTCCAAACCAGAAGAACTCGATGAAATCGATCGCAAAATCCTGCAACTGGAAATGGAGAAGCTGTCCCTGCAAAAAGACAGTGATCCCGCCTCCATGGAACGGTTAGAGCGTCTGGAACAAGAACTCGCTAATCTAAAAGAAGCACAACGCACTTTAAACGCTCAATGGCAATCGGAAAAAGACGTTCTGGATCGGATTCAAGGGATTAAAGAAGAAATTGATCGCGTCAATATAGAAATCAGCCAAGCCGAACGGGAATATAATCTGAATCGGGCGGCTGAACTCAAATACGGGAAACTCGCTGAGTTACAGCGATCCTTACAAGCCTCTGAACAACAGCTAAATGACACCCAAACCAGTGGTAAGTCTCTGTTGCGGGAAGAAGTCACTGAGTCCGATATTGCTGAAATTATCTCCAAGTGGACGGGAATTCCGATCAGCAAGTTGGTAGAATCCGAGAAAGAGAAACTCCTACAACTCGAAGACGAACTGCATCAACGAGTCGTCGGACAAGAAGAAGCCGTTACCGCTGTCGCCGATGCGATTCAGCGATCGCGTGCAGGATTAGCTGACCCCAATCGTCCCACCGCTAGCTTCATTTTCCTCGGTCCCACGGGTGTGGGGAAAACTGAATTGGCAAAAGCCCTCGCCGCCTATCTCTTCGACACCGAAGACGCCTTGGTGCGAATTGATATGTCGGAATACATGGAAAAACACGCCGTTTCTCGCCTCATTGGTGCACCTCCCGGCTATATTGGTTATGAAGAAGGGGGACAGTTAACCGAATCGATTCGGCGACGCCCCTATGCGGTGATTCTCTTCGACGAAATCGAGAAGGCGCATAATGATGTGTTCAATATCATGCTGCAAATCCTCGATGATGGTCGGGTTACTGATGCTCAAGGGCATACGGTAGACTTCAAGAATACTGTGATTATCATGACCAGTAATATTGGATCACAGTACATTCTCGACTTAGCTGGCGATGATACCCACTATGACGAAATGCGGGGACGAGTCATGGAGGCGATGCGGACGAGCTTCCGTCCAGAGTTCTTAAACCGGATTGATGAAGTAATTATCTTCCACGCCCTGCAAAAACATCAGTTACGCCATATCGTGTCCCTACAAACCCAGCTACTGGAGAAACGGTTAGCCGAACGGCAAATGGCGCTGAAGCTATCGGAAGCCGCGATCGATTACTTAGCTGAAGTTGGGTATGATCCAGTCTTTGGCGCTCGTCCCTTGAAGCGGGCGATTCAGCGGGAATTAGAAACCCAATTGGCTAAAGCTATGCTGCGGGGTGAGTTTAGTGATGGCGATACCATATTTGTGGATGTGGAGAACGAACGGCTGACATTCAAGCGCTTACCCGCAGAGTTGTTAACCACTCAATCCGGTTAAGCACCATTGTAGAGACGCGCCATGGCGCGTCTCTACATAAATTAGGTGTCCTAACAGCCATGGCGGTTGCTATAAGACTTGTAAAAACCCTCAATCCCTGGCTGTTGCCTCTTTATACCGGAATCCGATCAAAATAACATCGCCGTCGCAACGCCTGTCGTAGTAGCACCTGATACTTTTGCTCCTCTATCGTACCAGCGCCAAAGCGAGCCAAGTGAGGATTCATCATTTGTACATCAAACAACAAAAAGCCGCGCGATCGCAACCGCTCGACTAATGTGACTAACGCCACCTTCGAGCCTTCGGGAATCCGATAAAACATGGATTCGCCAATAAACGCGCCGCCAATCACAATCCCTAAAATCCCACCCGCTAGTTCATTTCCTTGCCACGTTTCAAAGCTATACGCCCAACCTTCCTGATAAAGTAACCAATAAATTTCCTGGAGTTCTGGAGAAATCCAGGTGCTTTCCCGATTGGCACAACCTGCCACAACTCCTTTAAAGTCTCGGTTAATTGCCGTGCTAAACCGCTTCTGATTGAGAACCCGTTGTAGAGATTTAGGATAGCGAAACCGCTCATCTAAGGGAATGATTGCTCGCTGGCGACTAGAGTACCACCCTAGTGATCCGGTTTCATCCGCCATCAAAAAATAGCCTTGAGCATATCCTTGAATTATTGTCGGAATATTTAACTCCATAGCACTAGAACTCGGTTGAGAGTCCCTATTCTCGAATCGCTAAACACTATTTTAAAATTTTCCTGATCAGACATAATTTCGCTATGCTTAAAAGTGACATCTCCCTGATTAAATCAAAGATTAATTTCTCAATTATGCTGCTCACACGACCTCAACTTTTGAGGTTGACAAATTTTAAACAGTATGTATTGTAGACAGCTAACGTTTGACATTTTATGGCTGAACCCATTCCCCCAGTTACCCTTCCCCCTGCTGAAAATGCCCAGCAGGAAGGAAAATGGTTGCGAGACGCTTTGGTGTATTGGCTGGATCATGAATTTCTACCAGAACCAGCCAATCAGGACATTGCCGATCGCGCCTCCCAAATCTTTGTCCGCCAACGCTTAGAAGGCGAAAACGATGTCGGTTCTTTGGTCATTGCCATTGTCACCGAAATGCAGGCTTTCGACTTCCGAGAAAGCTTCTATAGTGAATTCGCGATCGCCAACGCGGTTAGCGATTTGCTCCTCGACAGTCTGGGTATTGACCGTTGCTGTGGGAATTAGTCATCAGTCATTGGTCGTTTGTCCTTTGTCTTTCCTTAAGAACGATTGACCAATGACCCAAATCTACCAACTCGACTTGACTACTCCTGGTAGTAATCCTTTATGCGCCCATTCCCGCAGCACATGGCGAGATAGACCAAAATCCCGATAGTAGCCTCGGGGACGCCCGGTTACCCAACAGCGATTCCGTACCCGATTCGGCGCACTACTGCGGGGTAACTGTTGGATCTTCCGGTGAATCTCTAGTTTTTCAGCCGGAGAGGACGCATTATCAAACTGTTCTTTCAGTGCTGCTCGCTTAGCCGCATACTTCTCAACCAGCTTCTTGCGCTTTTTCTCGCGCTCAATCATTCCTTTTTTAGCCATGAGTCTTTGGCGTTTCCCTAAATAAAGACACTGTTTCCTATCTTATCTTTGTCATTCGTCCTTTGTCATTCGTCCTTTGTCATTCGTCCTTTGTCATTCGTCATTTATTGATTAGGAAATCACTCCCCCTGCTCCCAGACGTAGCATGCTACGTCTCTACATTGCTCCCCATCATCCCTCAATCCTAGCACTGGGACATAAATCAGCCAGTAAGCAAGCGTCGCACTTCGGCTTCTTCGCCTGACAAATTGCCCGACCATGATAAATTAAGCGAATTGACCAGTTTTCCCAGTCTTCCATAGGCAACAGTCGCATTAAATCACGTTCGATACGAATGGGGTCACTATGTTCCGTCAAACCCAGACGCTGAGTCAAGCGCTTGACATGAGTATCCACCGTCACTCCCTCGTGGATATCAAAGGCATTGGCTAGCACAACATTGGCAGTTTTGCGAGCTACACCGGGTAACTTGATCAGCAGTTCAATACGTCTCGGAATCTGACCGCCAAACTCGGCGACGATCATCCGACAAGCCCCTTGAATATTTTTCGCCTTATTGCGATAGAATCCAGTTGGACGCACCAAGGCTTCTAGCACCTCAATATCCGCCTGCGCGATCGCTCTAGCATTAGGAAATTGGCGAAACAACTCCGGTGTCACCTGATTCACTCGTTCATCCGTACATTGTGCCGAGAGAATCGTCGCCACCAGTAACTGTACAGGAGTGTCATAGTTGAGCGTACAGTGAGCATCTGGATAAAGTCGCTTCAGGCGAATCAAAATCTCCAATGCCCGTTGCTGTTTAGCAGACCATTTACGGGTGATGCTCATGCAAAATTTAGACGTAGCTATCTCTCTAAACTTAAAACTTAGTCAGGGCGGGTTTAGTTACATCTGGGTGAGGTAAAAAACGATAGTAGTTAAACCCGCCCCTACACACTCAAAACTCAAAACTATTTCATTGGAACAAATTTTGTACCCAACTTGAGGGAACCAAATTTGCCGTATCCCGCACAATCAAGAAAAGTCCTAACCCTAAAAGTAAAACCAATCCCGTTTGCATGATATTTTGCTGAACTTCTGTAGGGATAGGTTTTCCGCGAATTCCCTCGATCGCTAAAAATGCCAGTTGACCCCCATCCAGTGCGGGTAAGGGCAAGATATTAATAATCGCCAAATTGATGCTAATCAACGCCGCAAACTGAAACAGATTTCCCGCATCAGAACGGGCAATATTCGCGCCAATTGCCACAATCGCTACCGGACCGGATACTTGTTCAGCCGTTTCACCAAAATTGCTAATCAGTTGACCAAAACCCTTGGCAATTTCCGTACTCAGGCGCTGATATTCGTCAGCCGCAATCGTAAACATCTCGACAAGTCCATCAGCGTAATTGCGGACTATTTCACCATTGGGTGCCAGTTGTACGCCAATTCTACCTTTGCCATCGTCTCCGGGTTCTGGCGTCACGTCCAGGGACAAGGTTTGTTCACCCCGCTTAATCGACAGTTCTAGGGGTTGGTTGGGAGAGTTTTGAATTTCGGTCATTAGGGTAAGGATCGCATTCCGACTGGCGCCCAAGGGTTGATCCTCAACCGCTAAGATAACATCACCGGGTTTAATCCCGGCTTCTTTCGCGACTAAGCTACTTTCTGCGGCAATTTCTGGAACCTGTACTCCCGGCTGGTAATTGAAGTCAGTAATTCCCACTGTTCCCACCTGCACCACCAGTAGAAAGTAAGCAAAAATCAGGTTGGCAATTACCCCAGCACTAATTACAATCGCTCGGTCTAAAACAGGTCGATTGCGAAGTAAATTTGGGTCATCTGGAGGGATATCGCTATCGGGGTCATCATCGGGGAAACCCACAAATCCGCCCAAGGGGAAAGCGCGGATCGCATATTCCGTATCAGGTCCTTGGTATTTCCACAGCACTGGACCAAAACCCAGGGAAAAGCGATTTGCATAAATGCCCTGCAAACGAGCTGCCATAAAGTGACCCAGCTCATGCACCACAATCAAAACCGCCAAGACTGCGATCGCCGCCAAAATTGACATAAGAAGTAATATAACGATTGCTTGCGTCCTTTCTATTGTACGTTGTAGCTGTGAATACTTGGTCAGACACAGTGGGTTTCGAGCATTTGCCAGTAAGCGTAATCGAAATCGATGGGAGTCAGGAGTTCCGCAACTGTCACAGGCGATCGCACTGATAATTTTACGTAGGGTGGGCAAGAGCTATAAACCTTGAAAACCTTATATTAGGCTTTGTTTTCTTGCCCACCACAGGGCAACTGAGGATGAATGGCACGCTTCTGCTAGACTGGTGGGCAATGCCCACCCTACGATATATCAAAGGTTTCGGTGATTCCCTAATGCCAAGCCAGAGAGTGCCATTCAACTTAGAATGAATGTTACAACACCTCACGTCCCATATAGGAATGTAGAACCTCTGGTATTTTTACTGTACCGTTAGGTTGCTGATAATTCTCTAAAATTGCCGATAGGGTGCGCCCAACGGCTAATCCAGAGCCATTCAAGGTATGGACAAACTGAGTTCCTTTTTTGCCCGCTTCCTTAAAGCGTAGACTACCGCGTCGCGCTTGGAAATCACCGCAATTGGAACAACTCGAAATTTCACGGTATTTTCCAGAAGAAGGAAGCCACACTTCTAAGTCATAGCATTTTGTGGCAGAGAATCCTAGATCCCCCGTACAGAGTTCAATAACACGGTAAGGAAGTTTTAACGCCTCTAAAATGGCAGCAGCATTTTCTACCAGTTTTTCATGTTCAGCTTCCGAGGTACTCGGATGAACAATTTTAACCAGTTCAACTTTATTAAACTGGTGCAGTCGAATCAGTCCTTTAGTATCTCGCCCGTAGCTACCAGCTTCTCGGCGAAAGCAGGGTGTATAGGCGCAGTGATAAATAGGGAGTTGGGAGGCGTCTAGAATTTCGTCACGGTAAAGATTAGTTAAGGGGACTTCCGCTGTGGGCGAAAGCCATAGATCATCGCTATCACACTTGAAGCTTTCTTCGGCAAATTTGGGCAGTTGACCCGTCGCCGTTAATGAGCGGCTGTTAATCAGTATCGGTGGGATCACTTCCACATAGCCTGCGGCAATTTGTCGATCTAGCATAAAACTAATCAACGCCCGCTCTAAGGCAGCACCGACACCGATTAGACTGACAAAACGGCTTTGTGCCACTTTCACAGCCCGCTCAAAATTGAGAATACCGAGGGTTTCGCCAATTTCCCAATGGGGTAAAATCTTGTCATTCTGGGGAATATACTCGTCACCCCAACGGCGCACCTCGACATTTTCCGCTTCACTCTGACCAACGGGAGTTGAGGGACTGGGTAGATTGGGTAGGGAGAGTAATAGCGCCTCAATTTCTGCTTTAAGTTCTTTTTCTTGAGGTTCTAGTTCACTAATTTGGGTTTTAACCTGATTACCTTCCTCTCGCAGTTGTTGGGTTTCTGGCGCGTCAGGGGGACTCCCGGCTTTAATTTTTTGACCGATGAGTTTACCAATCTCATTACTACGGGCTTGCAGGCGACTACGGGATGTCTCTAGTTCCCGTTGGCGCTGATTCAAGTCCAAAATGGGCTGGAGGTCATACTGACCCGCCCCGCGTTTTTCTAGGCGTTTTTGGACGCTTTGTGGATTTTCTCGGATTTGCTTTAGGTCAAGCACAGATTTTTATGGATACTGGGCAAAAAGGACAAATGACGAAGAACGAATGACGAATGACGAATCACCGATTAATGCGATTGAACAGCCAAATGGCAATGGCGATACCCGCAAAATGAGCCGTAATTGTGTTGATATTCGCCTGTACCAAGAATAAGTCTAAGGGTCGCACGAATCGGTTGGCGTCATACACTGTCAAGCCAGAGGGTTGGGAAATCGAGCGGATCACAATGCTGCCGATGATGGCTTGGGCACCCACAATCGTCAATAACATGCCCGCCATATTGACGATTAATCCTAGCCTAATGGTTTTAAGGGTATCGGCTTTGCTGGGTCGTGTTTCGGTATTGCCAACGAGTAACTGTTGGGAAATGCGAGTATAGCGCCATGCGATGTAGACACCCACACCTAACGTGACTAACCCACAAATAGCTAAAAATATGCCAAACCCAACACCTTGTTTCTCGTCTGTCGGTCCAATGGTACGACCCGCGATTCCGGTGAGCAAGATCCCCAGCGACACAACTCCGAGGACTAATTGTATCCACAAAGCAATTCTGCCAAAGGTACGCAGCACCAAGGCGATGCGCTGGAGGGGGGTGGGTAGTGAGGACGTATCGGGCAATTCTCGCATTGGGACTCGAATCCGTGAGTGACACCTATTTCATATTTAACCAGGAGAACTAGAAAACTGTTGTTTGTGCAAGCCAAACGCTAACTCCGACGAATCTTTGCCACTCATTATAAATTTTCATAATTTATCATTTATGTTTGATAATCTTTAGCTTATTCCTCAGTGAACTTTTAATGGGGATTGTGCGTCTGTTAGGTCAGGTATAAAGCCAAAGCCAAGCTTTAGCCCTACGGTGGGAACCTGATCGTCACGTTAGCTCATGGAGGAAGCGTATGGAACCGAATTGGAAACAACGTTTATCCTACGCTATCTATGCCATCGCTTTAGTCTGGAGTTTGTCGTTGTACAAAAATCAGGTCAGCACGAATCCCCTATCTGCAGCTCAACAACACTGGCAGGCGATCGCAACAGCTAATCCTGATCTGTTAATCTATGGCTACAGTGATCATGCCGTTCTTAAGCGCTCCTACAATGTACCTGATGTGAATGAGACCTATCAGGGGTTCTCCATCTACTCAGCTTGGCAGGACTTTTTCCGCCAGTATGATATCAAAGACTTTCAGGTACTGGAGCAACAACGACGCGATCGCACGGTTAAAGCTCAAATTCAGATCACCGCCAAATCTGATCAGGGACTGATGGTGGTTTGGTCAATGTCTTACCAGGCTGACTTCGATCAAACAGGTAAGATTATTAAAGAAGTTTGGCAGACGAATCCAGAACTGGGTGTTTAACTAACGTTTTCCAGACCCCTCCGGAAATAGGGTAGCATCTCCAAGTCGTGACCAATAGACGGTCTGAAACCCCCTTAGGGAAAACGTTAAGGAATTGAAAACAAAATATTGCGGACTATTGCTCAATAAGCTAGTAGAAATTATTAATACTAGCAATGCGATCACGCACTCAGGTTGCACACTAAGGGGACGATTTTCCCTGGATCTGGACTTGGAAGCCTCGATGTTTTTGGAAAAATACTCCATGACTTAGCTAAAATTGATGGAGATTATTCAGTGCTGTTGCATCTGCCGTAACCAAACTAACGAGTGCATTAGACGACCTCAATACTTTGAGGTTATAAAGTACCAGAGGAATGAGCAAGCCGAGATTGCTCATTGCTGATCGATACATTGCACCGAACTTTTTCAGGGTGTTGAAACCATGGTTAGTTTTAGGAAAACTATCCCATGCAAATCTGACTTACTGGGATATTCAGCGGACTATGCAGATGAAATTTGAGGATATCTATCAGTTTTTTCAAGACCCTCCTCCCAACTATCTCAACAAGGAATTAGCCGTATGTTATGTGTTGTCTGTCCTCATAGAAGGGGAATCCTATGGCACTCACTTGATCCAACAACTCGAACACGAATACCCAACCTATCGACTGTCTGATACAGTTCTTTACAGTGCCCTCAAGTTTCTGGAAGAAGCTGGGGCAATTACTGGGTATTGGAAAAAAGTGGAAGGACGAGGACGCCCCCGTCGTATGTATCAGATCTCTAGCGATTGGCGGGATAAAGCCCGCGAACTAGCAGGGTTTTGGCGTAGGTATATTACTCAGGAGAAACAAGCAATATAGCACATTTCGGCAGAATTACACCATCAGTGACCACCCAAACCAACTCAAGTCCGGTGCAAACACGGGTTTGTCGGGAAAACTGATGGTCTGCTTCTGCCGTCATGGATTGGGTTTCTGGCGTTTAGGAGTTATCATTGTCAATGACAGAGATAGCTGTTGAGCATTTTACGGCTCAACTGTTGAATCATGTAATTTCAGGGGGCGGACTATGCAGATGACATTTGAGGATACCTATCAGTTTGTTCAAGACCCTCCTCCCAACTATCTCAACAAGGAATTAGCTGTATGCTATGTGTTGTCTGTCCTCATAGAAGGGGAATCCTATGGCACTCACTTGATCCAACAACTCGAACACGAATACCCAACCTATCGCCTGTCTGATACAGTTCTGTACAGTGTTCTCAAGTTTCTAGAAGAAGCTGGGGCAATTACGGGGTATTGGAAAAAAGTGGAAGGACGAGGACGCCCCCGGCGTATGTATCAGATCTCTGGTGATTGGCGAGATAAAGCTCGCGAACTAGCAGGGTTTTGGCGTAGGTATATCACTCAAGAGAAACAAGCAATATAGCACATTTCGGCAGAATTACGCCATCAGTGACCACCAAAACCAACTCATGTTCGGTGCAAACACGGGTTTGTAGGAAAAACTGATGGTCTGCTTCTGCCGTCGTGGATTGGGTTTTTGGCGTTTAGGAGTTATCATTGTCAACGACAGAGATAGCTGTTGGGTATTTTATGGCTCAACGGTTAAATCATCATTGGTTCGCTTTAGTAAGACTGCGGCAAAAATAAAGTACCAGGAAGGGAAGCTGTATTAATTTCAGCTACACCGGATAGGTACAGGATTAAGCCGCTAGTTTTTAAGGTGGTTAGCTAAGACTATCTGTTGTTGGTCAATATCTGTGAGTACACCCATTCTGTCTTCCACATTCCTGCTAACTCTGTTGTTAGCAGTAGGTTTGTTCTTTTTCATCCGTGCTTCGGTTAAAGACCGAACTCAAAAAGTTCAACTCATTGCCCAAGAACCTGAATCTTCTCTGCTAGAACGATTGCAGAACTATTTTGATCAAAGGGCATACCGGGTAGCTGCTGTTGACCCAGCTACGGGTCAAGTGACATTTCAGGGTTTTGTCCGACCCAGTTGGTTTCTAGCTATCTTTTTAACGGCACTTGCTGCCTGCGGTATTCTTTGTCTATCATTAGTTCTCTCTGTACTCTACCCAGACCTATCCCAGGTTTTCCTTGGGTTAGTTTTTCTGGCTCCTGTGGCTGGCATTTTTTACTGGAAAGGTGCGGGACGCGATGAACAGGTGTTCCTAAAAGTTGAACCTTTGCCGAATCCACAAACGGATATGCAAAGCTTAGTTACTGTTATCGCCCATCGCGATGAACTTGCCCAACTCCAACAAGCCTTGAAACTTCAACCCTCTTCGGAGGCGGGGGATTAAGGGAAGCTGGGGGAGTTATCAGTGATCAGTGATCAGTGATCAGTTATCAGGAGCAGGGGGAGCAGGGGGAGAAATTTTCTATAGCTTATTACTCTTTGTCTATTCCCTGTTGACTGTTAACTGTTAACTGTTCACTTCAATCGTCCTGACTTGAGGATGCTGACAATTAACCACAACCCTAAAAAACTGGCAACACCGAACAGGATATTACTTATTAGCGAAAGCTGACTCGTTCGCGCTCCTGTCGAGATAATCGCTGCGCCCATAATCAAAGAACCCACCAAAATACTAAATGAAAGCCGATTGGCTGAATCATCAAGACTGCGGCGCAGAGGGTCAATATCTCGAATTGTAATATTCCACTTTAAAGTTTCTGACGTTATTCGGTCAAGCAGTAACTCCATCTGGCGGGGAGATTGAAGCGAGAGACTTTTAATATCCAGAGCGGTTCTGAGAAAGGTTTGCAAGGGATTTGAACCCAAAAGCTGACGCCGAAATAAATCGGTCATCAGGGGTTTGATTTCGTCGAGGAGATTCACCTCTGGATTAAAAGTACGAGCCACCCCTTCTAGGTTGGCGAGACACTTGGAGTATAATCCCATATTGCTGGGTAAGCGGACTCGGTTATTTCGGGCAAGTTCCAAGATTTCATAAAAGATCTCACTGAAGTTGATTTGTGAGATGCTGAGGTTGTAGTATTTTCTCAACATGCGATCGTAGTCATTTTCCAACCGCGATAAGATAATAGGTTGACCTGACTCAGACAGTTGCAGGGTTAACTGGGCGCAGCGTTGAGCATCTAAATCCACGATCGCGAGTAACATTTCGGTTAAAATCTGTTGAGTGCGTGGGTCTAAACGCCCAACCATTCCGCAGTCCAAAAGCGCCACGCGACCATCCTGGAGGTAGAATAAGTTGCCCGGATGAGGATCAGCATGGAAAAAACCATCCACATAGAGTTGCTGAAAAAAAGCACGAAATAACAGCGTAGTAATTGCTTTGCGCTGTTCCTTCTCAGTTTTGCTATCCGCGCCATTTTGCTCTACCGGAAACTGGGCTTCGAGAATGGGTTTACCCTCTAACCATTCCATCACCATCAGTTTCTCCGTCGTCAATTCCCAATAAATAGCGGGAACCATGATTTGCGTTGGGTCAAACCAGCGACTTCTGGAAAGATTGCGCCGTAATTGGTCAGTATAGCTGGCTTCTTTGGTAAAATCGAGTTCGGCTTCCAGGGCGTTGGCAAACTCCTCCGCCAAAGCCACCACATCATAGTCTTGTCCAAAATCGGTGCGCGAGACTAAATCGGCTAAACTTTTAATTATCGCGATATCCTGAGGAACAACCTTATCAATTCCTGGACGCTGAACTTTCAGCGCTACCTCCTGACCATTTTTTAAGGTAGCTCGATGGGTTTGGGCAATAGAACCAGCAGCAACGGCTCTGGGATCAATTTTGGCAAAGGTTTCTTCTAAGGGTTGTCGTAGTTGTTTTCGCAGCAACACTTCAACCTCACTCCACGCCACAGGGGGTACTCTAGCTTGGAGTTCCGAGAGAGCATTAATGTAATCGGCGGGTAACAAATCGGGACGAGTACTCAGCAACTGTCCCAGCTTCACATAAACCGGTCCCAATTCTGTTAGCACGTTACGCAGCACCTCTGGGGGAGGCAATTGTGGTTTGTCAGCCTTGCTACCCGTCAGCAGTCTTCGCATGTACTCCCAACCATTGCGGAAGACGACTTCTAGAATCTCGCGTTGTCGTGAGCTGTTTTGAGTTAAGGAGAACATAGTTTATACCGATAGGCTTGGAACAGAGGTTAGTCTAGGAGTCAGGTCAGTGGTACTCTAATCCCTCAACTGAAGGATACTGTATTTAATATAAGAAATAATTTAATCATTGCAGGAGTTTCGCTATCTGGCAATCCGTCTACTGGATTAAGTTGGGAATAGTAGGTTGGGTAGAGTGTAAGCGTTACCCAACAAAATCTTTTATGAGTTGGGTTTTTTTCTCAGATTTCAAAAGAAGGTATGCGGTTTTAGTCCATGAGTCATAAATGCTTGATTGATGCGCTGTAGTGTTGAACGAGCTGTTTTGCTCATTACTTTTCCAGCTTAGTCCTTTTAAGTGCAATTCAATATCTGAGTCTTCATCAGTCATTGACGCCCACCGATTCATGCTTGAATGCAGCCATTGATAAGATTTACCTGCAACTGTCAAAGTAGATAGCAGCATTCGTGTTAACTTACGTTGTGCTAAGACTCCACCAACATTTCGCATTGAACCGCCTAGGGTATCTCCTCGTATGAGCAGAAATCGAAAGACTAATTCTTCAATGAACTTTGCGCCTGCTGGCTCAAGAAAATTTTCAATTAATCCCCGAATCGCTGCTATTTTATCGTGAATATCTAGATATCTCGCTGCTTTATCCGAAACACCTGCTGCTGTTAATAGGGCTGGTTGTATGTCCTCAAGATCAACCAATTCCATAGGGGTTTTGATTCTAGATGCAGCCGCTTTTAAAACTCTTGCTTGCTCAACAAACGGTGTAGCACGTCTATTCTTCTCTAAAGCTAAAGCGACAAAACCGGCTCTTACTGCTGCATAAGGAGTCACTAAATCATTACTGGCATTCAAATGCTGATAATAGGGCTTATCCGTTGTCATCAGCGTTTTCTCCACACATAAATACATTTCCGCAACGGTTCTCGCCCATGAGCGCCCATTTGTTGACTACTATTACCTTTACCATTGGGTAACACGAGGATAGTTTCCACAAAAAAGCCCAATTTTTCGGCTAAGTCTGAAAGAATAAGATCTACGGAAATACTCGCTCCAGCATAACGAACATTATCATTTACCATGATCAAGGGAGCATTGGATTGCAACACTCGCGCACATTCAGCGATTGTACAAGCCATTTCATAGAAGTAACCGCGAACCATACGCGGAATTCCTTTGTTATTTAAAATCCCTTGGGCTTTCTGGTTATCTAAATAGTTCAGGATAGCTTGTAATAATTCCTGTTGATCCGCCGCCGCGATCGCGGATTTCCAGTGAGGGTTTATCTGAAGTAAATCTTTGGGGCGATTTTCCACAGTACAACTTAGCATTTGTTGCCTTAAGTTGACTAATTCTTGCTGATTGATTCCCAACAATGCTAATTCTAAGGCATAGGTTCTGGTATAATCATAGCGATTACAATAGGGCGGTGATGTGACAATGGCATGGTAGGAACTATCCGGTAAGGTTGGCATTAAATCTAGACACGAACCCTTATCAAGCTTAATCTCACCTCGTTTCTGTTCTACCGAAAAAAGTTCAAGCTGTTCATGTTGAGGCTGCAAGTCAGCCACAATTTGATCAAGTTTACTGCAAATTGCTTCAGCAAAACTGAGAATTTTTCCTTTATTAAAAACCTTCTTTCCGGCTTTTCGGTTTGAGCGATAATCCCAGCGCAAATATTGACCATCCTTGCGCGTGTAACTCACGGATTCTAAAATACAAAGTAAGGCAAAGCGTAAAATAGCCTGAACTCGTTTATTCTCACCTTGCCATGCGCTCATGTATTGTTCAATCGCGTTTCGAGTTGCTTCGGGATAAGCTCCTTTAGTAATTCGTAGTTCGGGAAGAGAACAAATATTCTTAACGTTTTCCCAAGGTCGTGTCGTTGACCAATGGGTTAAAATAGCGATATCATCAGTGGTAATTTCTGAGGCTAATAGTTTCCGAATTGTAATGATTTCCTGACCAATCGGCAGTAATTCAATGCCTTGGGCATTGATGCCTATTTCACTCGCGACAAATAGGGCTGTACCACTCCCAGCGAATGGATCTAATATTGTACTGTTAGTAATCCCATAACGCTGCAATAGATAGTCCACTAAAGCAGCAGAAAACGCTTCTTTATATTTGTACCAACGATATATGGCGCGAGTTTTATTGGCTTGATAACTAACCAATGAACGATTAAGCTGATCATCGACAATTAACTTGCCATCGAAGTGTTTTAATAATTTAGAGTCTAGGTGTTCAATTTCACCTAAGCTGGGTTGAACTGATACCATTTGCACTATGTACGGGTAAGCAAATTTTCATGTATAGAATTACGGGGATACTTTAGGACATCAGTTGCTCCCCTCTCCCCCGCATGGGAGAGGGGCTGGGGGTGAGGGGTTTAGTTGACACCAATGACAGACGTGCGCCCGATTCAATCGCCAAATCTAATCTACAATTTTAGCTATACCACGTCAGTAATTAATCTAGCTGACTAATTCTTTTGGTCTCACTTCAGCAGAAAGCTTGGCTTTTTCGGCTAAATACTCCGCTAATTGTGCTTCAATATTATCCCGAACAATTTGACGGTACTCCAGAAAATGTTCTAGATGAGCGCAATTGACGATATAACGCTCAAAAATGCGGGGATTTTTCCGTAAAATTGAGAATAATTGACGCCAAAATTGGAACCGAGTGTAACGCTTGACTCCCTGTCGCCACATAATAATTAATAGCGCCCGCAGAGTTGTCCAATCTGGTATCTTGAATTTACGTTTGTGCGGCGTGGGTTGCATCTGGAGGAAATGGCGATGCACACGCCCCAAATAGCGGTGAGGTTCATACAGTTCCCAGAAACAACTGACATATTCGCGAGCCAGTTCTTCGACAGGACGAGTGGGGATAAAATTAATTAGGGTTCCTTGGTGAATATTGGCTTCCTTATCTTCTTCTAACAGACGCTCCTCTCGCTTAAGTCGATGCCATAACGCCGTATTGGGTAACGCCTGCAGCATACTTACCATGGCTTGAGGAATCGCTGTGGCTTCTACAAACTCGATGATGCGATCGCCTGCTCCGGGTTTTTCCCCATCAAAGCCAATAATAAAGCCTGCCATCACCCGCAGTCCAGTCTTATTTATCGTTTGTACGGCTTCCATCAGGGAGTTGCGAGTATTCTGGAATTTTTGAGTCAGGGATAAACTCTCCGTATCCGGTGTTTCAATTCCCAAAAACACACCCGTAAAGTTAGCCGCTATCATCAGATTCAGCAATTCCTGATCCTGTGCCAAATCGACGGAAGCTTCTGTGCTTAAGCGGAACGGATAGCCGCGTTCCGCCATCCAGGGACCCATTTCTCGCAGTAATAGCTTGACGTTCCGCTTATTGCCAATAAAATTATCATCCACTAGGAAAATCGAACGCCGCCACCCCAAGTCATAGAGTCGTTGTAATTCGGCGAGTAGTTGTTCTGGGCTTTTCGTGCGCGGCTTGCGCCCATACAGGACAATAATGTCACAAAACTCACACTGAAACGGACAGCCTCTAGAAAACTGTACCGACATATCACTGTAGTCACTTAAATTCAGTAAGTCATAGCGAGGAATCGGGGTATTGGTGACATCCGGCTTTTCTCCATCAGAACGGAGTACACCAGAGGTTTCTCCTCGTTCTAGCGCTTCGACAAATTTGGGTAAGGTAATTTCTCCCTCATCCAAAATTAGAAAATCGACCCCCGCTTGTAATGCTGTCTCGGGTACAGAGGTAAAATAGGGACCTCCGGCTGCAACTGTCTTCCCGCGCTGCTTGGCTTCCCGAATGATGTGCAGCAAATCAGGTTTCTGCACAATCATCCCGGAGACAATGACTAAATCTGCCCAATCCCAATCGGCTTGAGTTTCTAACCTTGCATTCCGGTCTACCAAACGAAATTCCCACGTCTGAGGCAAGATCGCTGCCACTGTAATCATACCCAAGGGTGGCAGAGTTACCTTGCGTCCAACCAGTTCGATGGCTTTGTCAAAAGACCAGAAGGATTTGGGAAACTGGGGATAGAGGAGTAAAACGCGCATTGTAGTTTAGGTAGTGGGCAATGGGAATCAGGGAATTCTCCGGTTTAGGGTCTTCCACTTCCCAATTCCCCATAGTATACGCCTTGATGGGCGATCGCGATTCTTCCGGTGGGGGTAAAGTTGGTTTTCCCCCAATCCATTCTTTCATTGCATCTCCTCCAAAAATGTCTCAACTTGACCATCCGGATTCAGGACAACCCGAATTGTGGGATTCTTGTCTCCTTGAATGGGTGAAACAAAGGGTTTACCTACTAACGGAATACCAGTTTTTTCAATGTGAACTTGTGAGGCTTGTCCCAGAGGAATAATCCGTTCAATGGAACCATCTGGCGCAATAAATAGCTGATACTCTAGCACTTTTGTCAAGTCCTCTGGCGGTTGCCATCGCTGTTGCAGATAGTTTCTCGCCTGTGCGACTTGGGGAATCGTATCAAAGAGTCTACCTGTGGCTGCATCATTATTACCCAACGTGTTTGGCTCTGTATCTGTTGAGGGAGAAGGACGACGGGTGATAACGGGCAGACGATTTGTCGATTCTGGGCGTTCAGGTGTAGCCGGAGTGACATCGAGAGGAGGAAATATGGGTAGAGGTGGGGGTGTTGTTTGCGCTTGAGGACGAGATGAACCTTGGGTAGTGCTAGGAGGCGGCGCTGGAGGGCGACTAGGCTGGGTAGGGAGTGAAGTTGACGGAGAGGCTGGTGTACTTGGCGCAGGTTGAGCCGGAGGGCGCTGGGGTGGAGGCGTGATGGCAATCTCTCGACGTTGGGGTGCTGGTGCTGGTGATGAACTCCGAGTCGATGGTGCTGGGGGTTTAACGGGTTTGGGGGGAGGTACTGTGGGCGCGTTGGCTAACGAGGGTGGTACCGTTGGCGTCGGAATTGGCGAAGGTGGCGAAGGTAAGGGGGATGGTGTTGGTGTGGGCAGTTCTTGAGCCAGGTTGGAGGGAACTTCTTCGGCTGAATCTGAGGCTGAACTGAGGCTTGCGGTTTCCTGAGTTAATTGGGATTGATTGAACCATCTCACACCCGCCGTCGTTACTCCTACGGCTAACACAACGGCGGCGGCGGCTTTTGTCCACAGGGGTAAAACTTTGGCTTTACCAGCGCGATTCAGATTGGGTAAGGCTAAAATTTCTGCGGCATAATCATCTAAAGCGGTGGCTAAGTCGAACAGTTGGAGGACACTTAAGTAAACAACTGATCCAGAGTCTTCGTTTGCGAGTTGACCCAGAATTAATTCATGGGTGACTAACCCTTTGGGTTGTAGCGTAATACCTAATGGAATTGCCCACTGTTTTAAAGGTTGTAATTTTGTGGATGGTAGCTTCGACTCTTGATTGTCTTGGGGTTGATCAGAGGTAACTAATGAAATAGGAGAGGCGGGTTCTGGGATATTAGATTCAAATTCACTTGGATTATCAGGTTGTACAGAAGAGGTTAGATTAGTCCAGGATAAGGGTTGGGGAGAGGTGTTGAGGAAGTTTTGGACGTAGTGACTTACTGCCTCATATAAGACATCCAGTTCTGTGCGATCGCCTTTTATCGTCACTAGCTTTTCGTCAGGCTGTCGCGGATCATCAAAATGTAATTCAAACCGTAAGTCTTTAACAACAGACTTCCCCACCCAACGCGACAGGGGTGACGTTTTTGCCACGATTTCCAGAGTGCAGGTGGGTGGCGTATAGCGGCGTAGAACTGAGCTAGATAAGGGCATAGTAATTGGTCATTTGTCAAATAATTCTTGCCATTAAAGAAAGGGCGGGTTTTGCAGCCAAGCTAAGGAGAGCGATAAATATTAGTCCCTAAACCCGCCCCTACGCAGACGCTGAACCCAATAAGGCTAACCAGAGACGCCGATGACCATGAGAATCACTGTAGAAGAGTAAATCAATGAGTAATTTGAATGCCAGTTGATTGAGTACATCCATGGATACCTCGTCTCCTTGCTCCATCCGTTCCTGATAGGTGTTAACAAATGTATCCAGATAATCTCCTAACAAAGCAGTACGATGGGGCTCACTATTTTGTTCGGTCATTTGTTCTAATAGGGTTACAGCCCGACGGATGAGTTCCTGATGCTGTTTAGCTAAATGGCAAATAATCAAAACCAGCGATCGCGCTTCTTCCACATCCAATTTTTTGCGCCCCCCGGAACTTTTACGCTGGGGGTTAGACTGACGCAGACGCCATAACCCGACGCGATCGGACACCACTGACTCTAAATTTAAGTCAGCCGCCGCTTGTAGCATGGCTTCCGAACCAATACCCGCCAAGGCTTCCAGCGCCATCAAGATTAAATCCAACTGGGTTTTAATGTTATCCAGTTGTAGAGAGTCTGGCACTTGCGCCAGGGGCAAATCCTGCCAAGCGTGAGACGAGGTTGGCGTCTTTAGGGTAGAGCGCATAACGTTAGAGTAAGAAATTTAATCAGGCGGGTGGATGTAGTTACCAATAGAGAAACACGACCTTTAAAGTTTACATCAACTTTTTGGCGACCAACTCAAACCAGGACAGTGCTAGAGAACTATCTGTTCCCTTCCCTCGTCTCAATGTCCCGCTTTAGATGGGTAGCAAAATATGCTATTGTTCGTCAACAAGCTGTAAAACTTTGTTATATAAGTGTGCGTCAACCCAAAACCCAGCTTGGTTTATGAGAGCATCCAGTAAAGGTTTCACGGTAGAGATGAGTCCTTGTTGTTTGGCTTCAACTAAGATACCCAAAATTCCTGTATAGTTAAGATTTAATCAAGCAGCCACCAGGCGACCACGACGTTCATCAATTAATACTTGATCGGCTCTAAGTTCCAGTGCTAAAGCAATTGCTTCAGCCTCTCCAATATCTAGTTCATTACTGAGTGCTTCAACTACTATACGGTCATTGATTGAAGCTGTTTTAATCCAGTCAAAGGATTGTACTTCAGTTGCACCTGCTACCGGAAAATTGGGGTCAGTCAGTTCTCGATAGACAGCTCCGGGAATAAGGACTATCTCATAAAGTTGTTGTAGCAGATGTAATTGATTGATCGCGGCGAGATTATTGATCGGTGATGTATCGCTAACAATAATCAAAGTCTGCCCATCTCCCGTAAGTTATGGATATCTTGTTCAAAATCCTCTGCACTGTAATGCACTGGGATTTGCCGACTAGCGAGAAGGTGTTGAAAGGCAATGCGATGCATCCCAGCAAATCGACTGGCTTGGGCAAGGGTGAACTTTTCCTTCTGAAACAGCATGATCGCGATTTCTTGCCTCATTTCAGCTTCAGTCATTCGGGTTGCTGTCAGTATTTCGTCAGTGATGATAATGCTCATAGCTCTAGTCCTCTCTAATTGCAAATTATCGTAGCGTTTCTTAATGTCATGCTAATTCCCAAAATTAACTGTGTTACACCTTATTTATGGCTTAGTACAGCGGCAATAATTTATGTCCAGGTTCTTACCTTAACAAATTTTCAAGCTCCTCCTCTGTGAAAGGATTCTTCCCTGCCTTGAGGGCATCAATCCAGCCTTGCCGTTGTTTTATATCCTCCTCATAACTCTCCGAATCAGCCCACTCTATAAATGCCTGAAAATCCTCAATTGCTCCTTGGTTGTCCCCCGTCAGCGCCCTGGCAAGCCCACGACTATTCCGAAAGTTTCCATTTTTAGGCGCAAGTGCTACAGCCTTTTCACAAGCATCCATAACTGTAGCCGCCTCTTTGTGCAGACTGCCGTACCGACAAAGGGTATTCCAAGACTGTGCAGAAATTTGCCAAGTTGGATCGATCCTTTGTGCTTTATCATAAGCAGCCAGAGCGTCCTGGACGTTACCCTCTTCTACTTGTTTCTTACCCTGATTGATCAAACCCTCAGCCGCCCATCCTGCAACTTGTTCTGAAGTGGGAAGATTGATTTTGGCAGACAGTTTTTGGGCTTGTTGGAATTTGGCATTAGCGCCTTCTATATCCCCCTCTCGCGCCATGGCTCGACCTTGATTGACCTGAAATTGGGCATTTTCCGTTTTGTTCCAGACTGAGGTTTGACAGGTAGAGCGAGCATCTTTAGCCCAGTTAAACTTTTCTGAGTCCTCGTCAAGCAAAGTTGCCGGAGCGATGAAGATGGGATGATTGATTAAATTATTGCACGCCACATTGAGCCAATCCTGCCAATTGCCACCGCGCCACAGGCGTATTGTTTTGTCCAAACTACCACTGACAATGGTTTGACCATCCGGGCTAAATGCCACTGAGATGACCCAATCCTGATGTCCTTTGAGCCGATTCCGTTCTCTGACATCGCCGATCGCATCCCGTAAACTAGACTGCACTTGAGGGAGAACGTTCTTTGATGTAAATAACGAGGATTGGCTCTCACCAGTTGCCTGAATTGCTAAAGTGAGTGCTTCCAATGGCTCAATGGGTATCAACAACTGAGCGCGAGCAGCATCTTCCCGCAGCTTCGCCAGAGTAGCAATCCTTTCCGCCCTCAACCAAAAAGCCGTCACTAGCCCGATTACACCAACAACTGCCCCGGTTAATACCAGCCGATTTCTACGCTTATGCCCGCCACTTTTACCAATATATGCCTTCTGTAACTCCGTCGCCCCTGGCTGTTTCTTCTGCCCTTGAGTCTCCTGCAACCATGCCTGAGCGACTGCCAATTCACTCCCCCGCAACAGCAAGTCAGGATTCTTCCCTTTCTCCTGCCATTCAATCGCTCGTTGTGACCATTTGGTATGCTGGTGTAAATGTTCTCGGTCAGTATCCAGGGTTCTGACTAATTGTCGAAAATTGACCTGAAACTCTTGCTGATTCTGATTAAAATCAATCCACTGCACTTTCCCTAACTCTGGATGCAGTTCCTCTGAATTTACGGGCTGATGCAGCACGGTGACAAAGCGCTTATTCAAAGAAGCGGCATACTCCACCTCCGCCGCACAATAGGGTGAATTCACGGAACGAGGGGAGAGAATAAATAAGAAATTATCACAGGCTTCAATTCCCCCATGAATCTCCTGAGCAAAATCCGCCCCCGATGCAATACTTTCCTGGTCAAACCACGTCCGTTTCCCCTGTAGTTGGAGTTCATCATTCAGTTTTCTGGCAAAATCGGCATCGGTACGGGAATAGGAAATAAATACATCTAGAGATATAGCTGGCGGTTGTCGTAAACTTTCATCAATGAATTCTTCAATTAACGGTGTTGGTGGATTCAGGGTTCTTTTGTTTGCCACCTTCAACCATGTTTCTGCACTGCGTAAGTTATACCCCCGCAACAGAATGCTGGGATTCTGTTGCTGCTGTTTCCACTTCAGGGCTTTAGTGAGTAATATTTTATGCTCGTTGTAGTAAGCCGCATCCTGCTGCACAATCTTCAACAGTTGGCTTTCATCCAGATAATAATCTTCTTCCTTTACATTGTCCGTCAGATCAATATACTGCAAATCCCGCAGCGCTAACGGTATCTGTTCCGGTGGTGTTTCTCGCACTAACAAAGGAATAATCCGTTTATTCAGCGATACAGCATAGTCGAGTTCACGCTGAGCATAATCTGAATTTACTGAGTCAGGCGAGAGCAGATAAACCAGATTATCCGCCTGTTCAATTCCTCGCTTAATTGCCTCCTCAAACACTTCTCCCGTTTGAATATCTGTCGTATTCGTCCAAACTGTAAGACTTTCCCGCCTCAAGCTATTGCGAATTGTCTCCATTGTTGTCCTATCCTCATCGGTGTAGGAGATAAACACCTGAGTCATCAAGTTATTGGCATTCTTGATACTTTCGGTAATATATTCGCAATGCAAATCAGTAGGGATACAAGGCGATTGCTCGTGTTTAAACCGTATGCTCAGCCAAGCTTCGGCTTGCTGTTTTTCTTCCCCAATAAGCAGGTACTTGGTTTGTTTTTGATTTCGTTCCCATTCTAGGGCTTGGATTAAAAACCGGGTATGCTTGTCTACATAATCCTGATGGGAGTGGAGTAAATTAATTAAATCGGCTAAGGATTTCTCAAAATCGTTGATTCCGTCTTGGAAATACACCCAGTTGAGTTTACGAATTGTCGGGTGCATATTCTGATAGCTTTCATGTAATCCCTTTGCTTGATAAGCTTCCCATTCTGATTCTGTGCCATTGGGGTTTCTTTGCTGCCAGGTTTCCTGGCTAATTTCCATGACGTGTAACAGGGGGATGATGCGTTTATTCAGCTTAATTGCTAATTCAATTTCTTTGAGACAATAGGGCGAGTTGACTGAATGAGGGGCAATAATAAATAGGAAGTGACTGGCTTTTTCAATGCCATCATCAATTTGATTCTGGAAATCGACGGCTAAGGGTATATCATTGAAGTCAAACCAGACTTTAAATCCGGCTTCGTCTAAACGAGCTTGCAGTTGTTGGGCAAATGCCTTACTATCTGCGCGTCCGTAGGAGATGAAGGCATCGAATAATTGGGTCATTTTTTTGGGTCTAAATCGAGTAAATAATTAGGGGATTCTGAACAAGTCTTGTGGTGGGGAGAGGCAATAGGCAATAGGCAATAGTTTCACCCCCCTGTTAAGGGAAAATTCTGTGAAAAATTAAAGGTTGGCTGAGTCTTTAACCCACTGACATGATCTAGTTATAGCAAGTCGCTAGGCGTGTATTTACAACTCCCGTACCTGAAACTGATTCCTGATGGGGTGTTTGTACAAACAAAGTGTAACTAGGGGTTGCTGAATAAGTCTTGTGGTGGGGTAGGGAGCAGGGGAAGCCGGGGAAGCCGGGGGAGCAGGGGGAGCAATGATACATTTTCCCTGATAGCGGTGCAAGGGTATGAAAGGGTTTTACCTTATGTTCTTGAAGATGAGCCAATGTCCATGCTACTCAAAGCCTTGATAGATAAGGGTTTTGGAGTTGTGCAGCAAGCCATAACTAGACCAGCGCGAAGCGCGATAAAATGGCGAAATAGATTTGACCATTGAATTGGGCGCACGTCTGTGCGCCCCTACAGGTTTTGGGTATGAGGCAATTTATCAAATTAAGTGTGCCACGCCAATACGATGGTGATAATAGGGTACGGCAATGCCGTACCCCTACTGAGGGATAATTGATTGAGTAGAGATACGATACTATCGTGATCTGATCTAGCTATTTCAGGTAAGCTACTGTTACCCCTGATCCGCCTTCGGCTTGCTTGGCTAATTCAAACCGATCAACCAGGGGATGGCGTTCTAAGAATTCATGGACTCCAGCCCTTAATTTTCCAGTTCCTTTACCATGAATAATCCACAATACCCCAGAGGCGATCGCTTTGGAAATGGCTTGTTCTAACTCGACTTCAGCATCGGCAACACGCGATCCGCGTAAATCAATTGTATTTTTCTCGGTGCGAATCGGGGGAGTCGGTGGCGATGCGGCGGCGGGTGCTGGGGTGGATGCGGGTTTAGATTTGACGGGGATATGCGCCTTTTGACCCTCTAGGGATTCTATATCCGCTAAAGATACCGTCATCTTCATTAAGCCAAAACGCACGGTGAGTTCCCCATCTTCATCCGCAGGGGTCAAGACTTCCGCCGTTTGATTTAGGCGAGGAATGCGAATGCGATCGCCCACTTTGGGTTGAAAGGCGGGTTTGGCTTTAGCCGGGGGTTTGGGGATATGGCGCTGCTCAATTTCTTTGAGCGCATCGGTGGCTTTCTTCGCGTTTTGAGCGATTTGGGGTCCCTGCTGCAATTTGCGAATCACCTGGGCAATTTCTGCTTTGGCTTGCGCGATCGCGTCTTGTACGGCTTGTTCTTGAGAGAGTTTCAATTCCCGTTCTCTCTCCTGCAAGAGTTTAGCTTTACTGGAGACTTCTTGATGCAAACGTTCGGTTTGCTGGAGGAGTTGGTTGGCTTCTTGGGCTTTGGTTTCCTGATCCCGTCGTTGGGCTTCGAGTCCAGAAATCACCTGGTTTACGTCTTCCGAACTACCCCCCACTAAGGTTTGGGCAAGGGATACCACATCTGATTTTAATCCTAACCGTTCGGCAATCGTTAACGCATTGGATCGACCCGGAATTCCCCAGAGGAGGCGATAGGTGGGGGAAAGGGTGACATCATTAAACTCAACCGAGGCGTTTTCAAATCGTTCATCTTGATATTTGAGTGCCTTAAGTTCACCATAGTGCGTCGTGGCTACAGTAAGCTGAGCATGATCCGCCAGATAGTTCAGGAGTGCGATCGCTAAGGCACTTCCTTCGGCTGGATCAGTTCCCGCACCAATTTCATCCAGTAAGACTAGGGCGGATGTGGGATGTGGGGTGTCTGGTTCCCTTTGGGCTAAATCATCTTCTCCCCCATCTGTAGAGACGCGCCATGGCGCTCTACAATTTTCTAATTCCTCTAAAATCCGACTAATTCGGCGAATATGACCGGAAAAGGTAGATAAACTCTGTTCTAAAGACTGTTCATCGCCAATATCTGCCAGAATTTGCTCAAACCACGGCAGTTCTACGGGTTCTTTGGCAGGGACAAATAAGCCCACCTTTGCCATGAGTGCGGCTAACCCCAATGTTTTTAAGGTAACGGTTTTACCCCCTGTATTCGGACCCGTAATCGCCACAACTTTTATTTGGGGCTGAATCTGGATAGTAATCGGTACAACTGGCGCATCTTCTTCATGCTGATACTGCCAGACTAACAGAGGATGTCGCAATTGGCGTAGGGTAATCGATTCTCGTTGATTCGGATCAATGAAGCGCGGCGGATTTGCCTGTAACCAGAGGCTATATCGGGCTTTGGCTGTGGCTAAATCTAACCGAGTGGCGACGGCTAATACCTGTTCTAGATCCGGCTTAACGGCGGCGACTTGTTCGGTTAACACCCGGCGCACGGCTTCGGCTTCGGCTTGTTCCCGCCGTTGATAGGTTTTGAGTTGATTCCCCAACCCAACGATCGCATGAGGTTCGATGTACAGCGTAGCACCCGTACTGGAAGCGTCATGAACGATACCCGAAACCGAGTCTTTCTGGGGGGCTTTCACCGGGAGAACAAAGCGATCGCCCCGTTGGGTGATTAAGGGTTGCTGGAGTGCGCCGCCTTGACGCTGTACAATGTTTTGGAGCGTTTGATAAATGCGATCGCGTAGGGATTTACTGTGCTGTCGAATTTCTGCCAGTTTCGGACTCGCGCGATCGGTGACATCGCCGCGTTCGTCGATACAACGGTGAATTTCTTGTTCTAATTCCGGATAGGTACGGATATCAGCCACGAGTTGGTTGAGAACCGGGATATCCTCTTGATCGTCGATGAGACGTCGTAAACGCCGGACTCCTGCTAGAGTGGTTGCGATCGCGAGTAAGTCTTCCCCGGATAATATCCCTTGTCGTTCAGCGCGTTCTAGCGCATCACCAATATCCTGAATCCCCTCAAACGTCCAGCCACTGGTTAACTGGCATTCAAGTTGATAGACTTCTTTTGTCTGCGCCAATAGATGCAGACTTTCCGCCAAAGTAGCGGGAGGATGGAGATGGCGAGACGCGATCGCGCCTAGTTTGGTGGCGGCGAAGGTTGCCAGGTGTTGGCACAGGCGTTGCCATTCGAGTAGTTCTAACGTTTCAGATTGAATCAAAGCCCAATATTAAAGGTTACCCTTATGTTTATTATTAGACAATTTTCCAGCAGAGGCGAGTGAGCCTAACCGTACTCTATCGGAGAAATCCTGTGGAGTTGTTCTCTGGTGGAAGGAAATAGTCGATCAGTTCTACCAAAAGGAGAAGTAATTTATATACACCCAGTCTACCCGTTAACTATGCCGTCGCTTCCCTGGGGATAGATAGGGAGCTATTTATGACCCAGCCTTGTTCTTCCCAGGGTTCAAGCGGAGTGATGGAATAGTAGGATGTCATTTGCTCAAGCTGACGCAAATCCTCAACCTGTACGCCCTGAAAGAGTTTGTCTAAGGCGTCGCGATCGGCTGAGGTTAGCGGAACTCTGGGGTATATACGAGTTTGTGTCTGTTTTGCCATAGTTTAATCCTGAATCAATTTCTAAATGGGGCTGTTACGAATAAATATTACAGAAGCTTTACATAAATACATCCGTCATTTTACGGAGATTGTCTGATCCGGGATTCTGACTAGAGATGCACTCATAGATTGCGTCTTTTGTCAATATAGTTGTGAATTGTATAAAATTTAACTAAAAAGCTGTTTTAAAAGTTGGTTGTCGGGTGTGTCGGGACAGGTTTAGACACAGATGCCATAAAATTAATTGATAACTTGAGGACACAACTCGCCCCCACTAGAATTCTGCGAAAATGCAATATCCTCTTGCTTATTCATCGGTTTAGTCAATTGATGTCACCTTGAATCAAAGCCTGAAACTGATTATCTCCTCGAAGATTATCAAAAGCTGAATCGGTTTTGGCAATCTCTCGATACTCTTCAGGATTCAGCTTAATGGCTTGTTTCAAGCTTTCAACGGCTAGGTCAATTTTATTTTGCAACGCATAACAGCAAGCTTTGCTATAAAAATTATCGGCATTATTCGGTTTAATTTTTGTAGCTTCTTCAAAGCTAGTGATCGCTTCTTCCAACCGTCCCAAATCATAAAACGCAAGACCTCTGATGTACCAGTTATCATGGAAATCCTGTTTTATTTGTGTGGCTTTATCAAAGGATATAATAGCTTGTTTGAGGTATCCTGACATCGCTAGTGCAATTCCTTTATTGTACGAGGCTTCGTAATAGGTAGGCTGGATTTCCAGAGCCTTGTTACAGCTAGTAATAGCTTCCTTGAACTGTCCTAATTTCCGTAACACAATGCTACGATTATTCCAGGCTTGGTGGAGATTGGGTTGGATTTGTATGGCTTTATTGAAACAAGTGAGTGCTTTATCTAAGTTTTTCAACTTTAGCAGTACAGTTCCCCTGTTGTTCAACGCTTCCCAGGAGTCTGGTTTTAATTCCAGAGCTTTATCAAAGCAGGCGAGAGATTCATCTAGACGTCTCAAGTTTAACAGCGCATCACCTCGGTTATTCCAGGCTTCGTGGAAGTCTGGCTTTATTTGTATAGCCTTATCAAAGCTGACGATTGCTTCCTCCAGAAGTCTCAAGTTCAACAATACAACGCCCCGGTTATTCCAGGCTTCGTGGAAGTCCGGCTTTATTTGTATAGCCTTATCAAAGCTGACGATTGCTTCCTCCAGAAGTCTCAAGTTCAACAGCGCAATACCTCTATTATGCCAAGCTTGGTAGTAGTTAGATTTGATTTGTATAGCTTTGTCGTGGCTAATAATTGCTTCTTTATTGTGTCCTAAATCTCGTAGCGCACTACCCCGATTGCTCCAAGCTTCATAGTTATTCGGTTTTAATTCAAGACCTTTATCGTAGTTAGTGATCGCTTCTTTGAGGTTTCCCAACTTGTGCAGTGCATAACCCTTACCCAAATAAGCATAGCCTTCTAAGTTCTCCAGCACATATTCTTTACCAAAGTTAGATTTGCATAGCTTCTGGGTTGTTTCAAGAGTTTTATTTATGCTAATAATACCTTCTTTAGAGTATCCTAATTTTATAGCATTAAAACCAAAAATAAGACTTGAAACTAGCATTTTTTTGGAGTGTTTAGTAGCCAGTTGTAAGACAAGGCTAGACAAAGGTGAAATATATTGTATCGATTCCACACGCCTGCCCTTCGCTTCAATTTGCCCTTCTCGCGGTTCGAGAATATGTTCTTTACTTATCAGATAGTTCCAAGCATGGCGAATTTTCCTCCAATGCTGTAAGCGCTGTAGCAAATTTCCATCTGCAATCAGCAGGGCTGTCGGCTTTACAGTAAAGGGGTAAAGCGAAATGCCCACCATCTCCAGCAATTCCACTGCATCGTAAATGTAGGGAGCAATAGGATATTTCTTAACTACCTCTTGATACCGTTTTTCCCAAGTTCCTTTCAGTGTGTCGCGGAAGGTATCTCTTGTCAAAGACTGGCGATTATTTTTCGCGCTGCGAAGATTCTCGACAATATTTCTAAAAGTATGGTCATTTCTCTGGGCGAGACAGGCATAATCATCAGGGTTTGCTTCAATCTTTGCCTGGGAAACAGCCTCTCTCAAAACGCTAATAATAGCTGATTCTTCGGGTTCTGTTAATTCATAGATAGCAAAGCGTTTCCACAGCGCTGGATATTTATCAAATTCCAATTTTTCCCACTCACTTGGTTCATCCGTAAATTCTCGTTCCTTTTCATTACGAGCCGTGGCAATAACCCGAATATCCTCTTTACGGCAAGATTTTTCATAAAATTCGATTGCTCGAATTAATCGTTCTTGTAGTGGCACATTTAACCGTTGTAATGGCTCATCGGCTTTTGGGGATTGCTCAATGCGCCCACCGTAAATTTTGCTGTTCAAGTCATCAAGGAAAAACAGCAATTTCCTATCCGTACCAATCTTATCCTCTGGAAATCTAGGGAGTGCATCCAACCATTCACCCCGCTTCAGGTGAAGAATTGTCCAGCCTTCGGTATTCAGTCTCTGTGCTAAATTTGCCGCTTCCCGTGTTTTCCCGATTCCAGTCGGTGCGAGAATCAAAACCCAGCGCGATTCGTCCAGCTTTTGTTTCAATTCGTCGTGAATGCTACGCCCAGAAATTCGCTCCTGATATGGGATTTTGTAATCAGCTAGCGGATCATTCGTATCACCACCGAGAATAGCTGGCAATACCTTACTTTGTGGTTTTATGACATCAAAAGGAAAAGTGTCAGGAAGAATTTGCCGCTGGCGACGTTGCTGGAGCATCCACCAGAATAAACGCACAGTTAGAGGTACAATTCCAACGCCAAGGATGACGATGAAAATATCCTTGTTTTCACTGATTAATGTCAGACTGGTTTCCAGTAAGCCTTGCACCTGTCGTAGCCAAACGTAGAGAACCTGGTTAATCATGCATGGGAGGAGTAAAATGATTAAGATGCGCTCCTTAGCATCGCACTCTTTCCCAAATTTTATCTTAGGAACTTTAAGTTAGCAGGCGTGCTGTTACTGAGTTTATGCCTTTAACCCTACATTCTACCTTCAAGGGACTTCAAACTTTAGAGTTGTGACAACCCGATAAGCAGCCACCGCGCACCCATCCTTTCTCTTCCCAACGATCTAAGGGTGCTACAGCATAGTAAGAACTAATCGTTTCTATTTGATTAACGAACTCACCATCTAATCCTGAAAAGATTTTATCTAACGCCGCTGTGTCTTTGTGATTTAACGGCATTTTTGAATTTCCCCGATTTCTTGGCATCGTTCTTCCCCTATAATCTCAATCCACTTAGATGTTCTTTTTTTAGTTTATTAAGAAAAAGCAATAATGATCAATTTTTTATATAGAGATAGCTTATCACTCCTATTGCCATCTTTAGCTCTGATCGGCAACTGATGATGATTCTCGGTGATTGTTGATCCGCTCTATGTTAAGTCAGTAGATATACTTAAGTAAATATACTCAAACTTGGTGAACCGGGAACGGGGAACAGTAAGGATTTGAGGCTAGTGAATCTTCCCCTTAAGAAAATAAGTTGTCATCTTCCCTTTGCCTTTAACCTGAATAGTGCCTCGTTCCTCAAACAGATAGTTATCCTGCAACTTTTTATACGTAAACTCAGTAACCTGAATTTTATCAGGAAGCCCTTGGGATTCCATGCGTGAGGCAATATTAACCGTATCTCCCCACAAATCATAACTAAACTTTTTGATGCCAATGACTCCAGCAACAACGGGTCCGGTATTGATGCCAATCCGAATACTTAAGGTTTGATTATTCTGGTTATTAAATTTGGTAATTACCTGTTGCATATCTAGCGCCATATTCGCCGTAGCTTCAGCATGATCGGGGCGAGGAGTAGGGAGTCCCCCTACCACCATATAGGCATCCCCAATTGTTTTAATTTTCTCTAATCCATAATAATCACTCAATTCATCAAACGCCGAAAAAATTCGGTTAAGTAATTCAACAACTTGGGCAGGGGGGAAGCGAGCCGATAATTCGGTAAAGCCAACAATATCGGCAAACAAAACTGTGACTTCCTCAAAATTATCTGCGATTGTACTTTCGAGTTGTTTCAAGCGTTGAGCAATTACTTTGGGTAAAATATTTAGCAGTAGGCGTTCGCCTTGCTCTTGTTCATAGTGCAGTGCTTCTTGCCATGCTTTACGTACCGTAATATCTTCTACGGTTCCTTCATAGTAAATAAAATTACCGTGTTTATCGCGGACAGCTCTTGCCTTCTCCTCAATCCAGATTTTTGTGCCATTTTTCCGGTACACTTGCGATTCAAAATCCGAAACTGATCCATATTTCTCCAGGACACGGATTAATTCATCGTGACGGTTTGGCTGAACGTAAAGCTGACGATTAAGATTAATTAAATTGTTACACAGTTCTTCAGCAGAAGCATACCCATAAATCGTTGCCAATGTGTTATTTGCCGTTAAAAAACGTCCACCTGGAGTAATTTTAAAAATTCCTTCTACGGAATCATCAAAACTAATCCGATATTTTTCTTCGCATTTTTGCAGATTTTTGGTTAGCTGTTGAGTTTTGGCGATAAGCACAATAAATAAGGTTGCCGCTATCAAACCAGAAACGACATAAAATAAAATTCGATAAATTTTAGTTTTCCTGAGAAATACTTGATAAGAATGCTGATAAATGTCCAGGATCTGTTCACTTTGTTGCTCCGTGGGTAATTCCAGAATTTGCAGCACCAGACTATCCACCTGAGATTCATGGGTCACAATAATTTCGGCATAGATTAGGGCGGCATCGAGTTCAGAAAGACTCAGGGTAGACGATGCTGTCAATACATCGACACGTTGCCGAATTGCTGCCATTTGTCTCTGGATTTTGATAATTAATTCATCACTAGGAGATAGGGTATAAATTAAAACATCATTCAACAGAGTATTCAACTGATTGATTAACTGATCAGCGTCTGGTTCCGTTGCGGCTTGACTCGATAATTTTTGAATCGTATTAGGCAGGAATTTTAAAGATTGATTGAGAATAGTTTCTTGTTCAATCAATTCTTCGATTAAAACCTGCTTATCTTGAAAAAGTGAGCGATTCTGTTGTAAGGCTGACTTAAGTTCTGGATAATACTCTCTATTAACAAAATCAGGTATATCTTCTAAGTTATGGTGTAAGTCGTCAATCTGACTTAAATCATTAAGAATAGTTTCAGGATCATTGAACGACTCCTGTTGAGCCTGCAAGATATCTGTATTTAAAGTTGCGTCAGTTTCCTGGAGTTGGTGTAAGTTTGACAGATACTGATGGTGTTGACTAAAATTGATAGTCTGAGCTTTAATGAATAATATAACCCATAAAAAAGTTCCGCCTGCAGCAATTCCTATATTTCGCATAGCGGAGAACTTCATAATCAGCTCAGGTTCAATCGATTTAACAGACCTTACACCTAAACAGGCGACTCGATCGGGATAGATATCCTATCCACTCTTTTCAGGGCGTGAAAGGGCTAACAAAGACATCGTTTGCAAAACTTTGCGAACATGATGATCCATCAGCCGGAAAACTGCTCCAGCTAGGATGTTGGCTCGGTTTAGGTTATGTCTTGTTGGATACCTTCAACCTAGAGTCGGCAAAACAGTTTAAATTCATCGCCCCACCTAGGTGGATGTCTCGCTCTGCTCTCCAGGTGGGACATACAAGGGTCTGCCTGATTCTGCTCAAAGCCGATCGCCCGTCTATACTGACAGCGACGGAGTAGCCAAAAAAACAGGTCAGACCAGAATGGACTTCTCCGTCACCTTTGGGTGAAGACGTTTTACTCTCAACCAGATAATATAGAAACACGCTGCACTGGGGTGTAAGTTCTACTTAAAATAACTTCCGGTTCCAATCCAGTCCGGAAGAGTTACCCCAGACAACAGCGTTAAGTTTTATTGAGAAATTATTAATCGGTCGCGGATTTCTGGTTACCAGATGCCAAGGAATTCTCAGGTGATGCTGACAAAGGTTTCCTGAGACAAGAGGTGCGATCGCGCACCAACCGCAGATAATCTTGCTGATTTAACGATTCTGGGGGGTGAGGAGATTCTCTGGTCTGATTTTTGGGATCGGGAGAAGCCTCTCGATCACTACCATCTGGATTCTCACCCTGACGCAGGCGGTGGTGAATCGCCCTCAAGCGATTCTGATTATTGATCGGTTCTCGCGGTTTGGGTAAATCCGTATTGGGCCAATTGGATAAATCGCTACAGGCGCAAGACTCTGGCGGTAATCCCACGTTGAACATAGGAACAGGCATATCGCAGCGGGAACAGGGTTCAAGATCCCACTTGGATGTCAACAACTCAGAAATCGTCTGGCTAGTTCCGGTGAGATAACAATCTCCGCTTTCGGGGGAAAGCAGATATTGCCAGAGTTCCTCAAACTCTTGACTGTAGCGATCGCCAGCAATGATTCGCTGTGGTTGCAGCACCTTTTCACCATTGTGGACGACAATTGTTTTGCCAACCTGAAACCAATAGGCTAGGTAGCGTTTGACTTGTTGTTCAGATGCCATAGAATATATAAGACCTCAGCAGCAAAAGCTGCTTTATTGTTACCGTCTGTATTTCTATGGTAGCGATTCCCGCGATAGCGGTGATCCCAGGGTGCTGAGATTAAGCACATGACCACCCGTAACCAAATACACGGGATTGGCAATCATACCGAACTGACGCACGACTTGACCGAGGCGATCGCGAAAAGTTCTGCCTAGGGGATAAGCCGGAACCACACCCCAACCCGTTTCTTCAGCAACCAGAATGATGGTGGCGGAGCTTTGGTTAACAGTTCGCCAGAGGGTGTCTGTGGTATCCTGCCAAATCCCATCCTCTTGATCTAGGCAATTCGCCACCCAGGTTCCCAAGGAGTCAATTAACAGACAATAATCCGGTTGATCCCACTCCAGAATCGTCTCGACTAAATCTATCGGCGTCCACACCAACGTCCACTCGGCGGGGCGTCTCTGTTGGTGCTTCTCAATCCGGGCAACCCACTCCAAATCGTTGGGATCAACCTGTGCCGTTGCCACATAAACAACCTGCTTATCTGTCTGATCGGCTAATTGTTCTGCCCATTCACTTTTTCCAGAACGGGCTGGACCCGTGACCAGGATAAGCTGACCCATCGATAGTATGGTTCCCGCGATCGCTTTCATCTGCCGTGATCAAGTTTAATCGACAAAGATCAAAAATTAGCGATTTGCCGAATCTCTTGCCAGATTGGGTCAAAATTGAATAGGTAGGTGGCAATGTCCCAAAACTAAACCCTAGGGACTTCATCTGCTGCAAGAAGCGTGATTTTTGCCCAGTGACATCAGAAACGATGAAACCAGAACTGCAACGGATCGAAAGCACTCTATCTCAATTAGCTCAGGATGACCAAACCCCATCCACGGCTGTGGCGTCCCCAGTGGACTCAACTGGGGATCAGTCTAGCGACTCCGCCAAAGGGAAAGAACCTTCATTCTCGATTAGTGTGACGCCATTCCCGGCTCAAAAGCAGCAAGATAAAACCCCAACACTGCCGAAACTCAAATCCGCTAGCTTCAGTGAACATCGCCATAGCGCCAATCCCGCCTTGGCAATGAATCTGCTCAAAGAAATTGAAGATATTGTCTCGGGTTGGCAGAAACAACTGCACACTATAGTCCGCCAAATTCAAGATATTTATATGGATGGACCAATCGTTGAGGGGTGGTTAGAATCTCATGCTCGTCAACCGGAAGCGGATCACTCAGGAGTACGTCGTGCTGAGGTGGATCGACTCATGGACTATGTAACCCAACCGTGGCATCAATCCCAGGGCGATGAGAATGTTACCTGTGAATCCCCCCGTGCAGGTTATCGCCTTTGTGGATTAGATGCAGATGGTCAGTTTTGGGTGCGTACCTGTCCAGCGGATCAAGTGCCTAGTGTCAGTTTAGCGATCGCACGTTATCAGAAGCTACGACAACTGCTGAGTCGAAAAGATGATCTGGAAACGCGCCTAAGTCAGCTTGCAGAAACCCTAGCGGTATTGCACGCGCACCTCGGTAATGATTGAACATTCAACCGAAAGTTGGCAGGTTAGTGAGTTAGGAAGTTATAACATTGATGGAACGTAATCGCACTTATGTGTCTGTTTCCCATCCCTTATCCCGTTCAAATTCTTTAATTGAGAATGGTACTGTAGCCTATCCCACCAGAAGAGAAACGATCAAAACGCTAAACTATGAATTGGAGCATCTAGCCAAACGTTTGTTTAACCAGTAGAAATGGTATGGTCAAAGTGACAAAATTTCATAATCCTCTCCAGGAATCGAGGGAATGCTACGATTGGCGCTATTTATAACAGTTCCGCCTGCCCCAACTCGAACACATTTTGAATCCTATTCATGATCAGCGTTCAAAATACAAGTAAACCGTTCCCGTTCTCACCGATTCAATCTTTTTAAAGTATGACTAGTCTTGATTCTAAAGTTCCCGTTTCGGTTCTAATTCCGGCAAAAAACGAAGAAGCTAATCTTCCGGCTTGTCTGGCTAGTGTGGCTAGAGCCGATGAAGTATTTATAGTGGATTCCCAAAGTAGCGATCGCTCTATCGAAATTGCCGAAAAAACGGGTGCGAAAATCGTGCAATTTTATTTCAATGGGCATTGGCCCAAAAAGAAAAACTGGAGTTTGGAAAATCTGCCCTTTCGTAATGAATGGGTGCTGATTGTGGATTGCGATGAACGCATTCCCCCAGCGCTTTGGGATGAAATTGCTACGGCGATTAAAAATCCCAACTATGAAGGGTACTATATCAATCGCCGCGTTTATTTCTTAGGCAAGTGGATTCGCCATGGGGGAAAATATCCAGACTGGAATCTGCGCTTGTTTAAACATCAAAAAGGTCGCTATGAAAATCTGGGAACTGAAGGAATTCCCAATACAGGAGATAATGAAGTTCACGAACACGTTATCCTGCAAGGGTTAGTTGGTTATCTCAAAGCAGATATGGATCATATCGACTTCCGAGATATCTACCATTGGTTGGCACGACACAATCGCTATTCTAACTGGGAAGCCCGGGTCTACCTTAATATGCTCACGGGTCATGATGAATCAGGTACGATTGGTGCTAATTTATTTGGGGATGCGGTACAGCGTAAGCGTTTTTTGAGAAAGGTTTGGGTGTGGCTACCCTTTAAACCAACCTTGCGATTTATTATCTTTTACTTTATCCGATTTGGCTTTCTGGATGGTAAAGCAGGTTATATTTACGGACGCTTGTTGAGTCAATACGAATATCAAATTGGTGTCAAACTCTACGAATTACGCAAATTTGGCGGTCATCTCAATCCAGAGGCGGAAACATCAACCGTATCATCTGCGAAATCTCCGGCTACTTCTGTGGTTTCTCCCAATTCCTAATCGGCTGTTACATTGTTCAGATTGCTGATTAAAATTTGGTCAAAGGAAAGAGGAAAAAGGGAATTTTATTGATTTGACAATGAAAAAAATAATAATTGATTAGCCAAAGCGCTAAAAAAATAAAATTTTTGCCATTATTGATATTAAGGTTTAAATGCCGAACAGCTTATCTATGAGCCGAGACTTAGACACCAACGTTCCAGATTTCACCGAACCTCCTGTTTTGGATGACACCCCGTTAGTTGATTTGCGAAATTATGACCAGTCCAATTTTGACCGGGGGCGTCCAAGCTGGTTCATTTTACTCTGGTGGTTGGTGCAAGCTGTTGCTTTTCCGATAAGTCCACATAATTTTAATGGCTTTCGCTGCTTTATCCTGAGGTTATTTGGTGCAAAAATTGGTCGAGGCGTACTCATCCGTCCAACTGCTCGCTTTACCTATCCTTGGAAGGTAGAAATTGGGGACTATAGCTGGATTGGGGATGATGTGGTGTTGTACAGCTTAGAGCAGATTCACATCGGATGTCATTGTGTGATTTCTCAAAAAAGCTATCTTTGCACCGGAAGTCATGATATTCAAGATGCGGCTTTTAGCCTGAAAACGGCAGAAATTAGTGTTGGGAACGGAGTTTGGATTGCTACCGATTGCTTTATTGCTCCCGGTGTCCAAATTGGAGCGAATGCCGTTATTGGCACCCGCAGTAGTGTTTTTAGTAATATTCCGGCTCAACAGGTGTGTTGGGGAACACCCGCTCACCCCCGTTATCTACGGCAGATTTAGGTAATCAGGTATAAATAAAAAAATATAATTTCCGGTCTGATGCAGTACCTTAGTAAGGGCGAAGACAGGGCAACTACAAACCTAGCACCTATTCCAACTCATCGGGATCAACCCCTAATTCCCGCAATCGTGCCGCCAATCGTTCTGCCCTTTCTTGTGCCGTAACCGCCCTTTCCTGTGCCGTAACCGCCCTTTCCTGTGCCGTAACCGCCCTTTCCTGTGCCTCTACAGCTTCCTCCTCTGGCGTTAAAATTAACTCACCCTCAATCGTCATCCACCGCAACCACAGACGATTAATTCCCCGAAAACTCCCCTGCCATAATCCTAAACTTAACTCTAATTCCGGCATCAATAACCGATTATCAATCAGATTCATCGGTTCATAATGACCCCCGACTAAATGAAACCCCTGCACTTCATTGGTATAACGACTAAACACAATTGAGTAAGGAATCCGCAAAATCTGCTCGTAAACTTGCCACTTTGTTGGCGGATTTCCTGGTGTTTGCACCGTTCTACCTAAATCTTCCTCTTGTGTACCGGGGGACAATAATTCCACAACGACAAAGGGATTCACCTCTTCTTGCCAAACCACGTAACTTAATCGTAAATCCCGCCCTTCATACAACCGAGGTACACCTACCACACCAAACCAATCTGGACGTTTGTACCACTGAGGATGGGTAACACTATAGTAAAGATTCAAATCACAAGCAGAAAATACCAACTCCAGATTCCAGTTAGCTGGTTGAAACGTCAGAAGCAACAATAAGGGTTGGAAAAAATGAAACTCGTCTGGCAATCCAGGTTCCTCCGGGTTATCACTCGGTAAATCATACATCGTCGGTAAGGTTTGCCGAGGTGAAAGCGGTGGATCTGATTGAGTTGAAAGGCGAACCATGGTGATTTATTGCGGTTTTCCTTTAGGGATTAGTTTTAGGCTAGCACCCAATACCACCATGCTCCACGGATCTCCCCGATGCTTGGGATATTTGGTATCTTATATGTTACCGTTTTTCCGGAATACTCCCATCGATTTCGATTACTAGACTGGTGTTCTAGAGTTTAACGCCTAATACCTAATACCTAATACCTAATACCTAATACCTAATACCTAATACCTAATCCCACATTCCGCACTTCATAATGTACTACGTAATGATTACGCCTTTTGGGATTTTTGTACTACTTTGCATACTACAACTTGACGTGCGGAATGTGGGTTATATTGTCCCTACTTACTTAGATTATCTATCTGACCAACTCTCCTCAATCCTATTCAAAACACTATCCACCTCTTCTCCACCCACATAATCTACAATACCTGTCCAAAACGTACCCGTTCCCACTGCTCCTGGCATCATATCTGAACCGTCAAAGCGCACAACTTTTGCATTAGATAAAATCTCAACTTGTCGTTTCGTTACCTCATCCGGATACGCCTCTAAACTCACTTGTTGATGCGGAGAGAGATAACCACCAATACCTGCCAAGATTTCATGAGGCTTTGATGTTGCTAAATATTCCATTAACTTTCGCGCTTCTGGAGTATCATTAAACATGGCAACGATTTCTCCTGAGACTAACACAGGAGTATCAATGTCTTGATTAATAGTGGGAAAGGGAAAAACATCAACATCTTTACCCATCACCACATTATCCGGAAAAAACGCTGTAATAAAGCTACCCTGATGATGCATATAACAACTGGGTGATTGTTCAAAAAGACCCTTCGGTGAGTCTCCAAATGGGGTACTCAGTACACCCGTTGTACCCCCAAGGACATATTTAGGGTTAAGGGCAATTGTGCCAAATTTTTCAAAAGCTGCCTCAACAGTAGGATGATTGAAGGGGATTTCATGAGTAATCCACTGATCATAAACCTCTGCCCCAGCCTGATGCAACATGATATCTTCTACCCAATCTGTCCCCACCCAACCTGTAGCACTACCATTTTCCATACCGATGCACCAAGGAACACCACCATCAGCTACAACTTTGTCTGACAATGCGATCATTTCATCCCATGTTGTCGGAACTTCATAGCCCTTGGCTTTAAATGCGGTTGGGTTATACCAAACTAAGCTTTTGACAAATGCCCGATACCAGATACCATAGATTTGGTCATCAACGCTAGCTAAATTCAACCAATCCTGAGCATAAGCATCAGATAGCTGTGTCATATCCATAAAGGAATCAATCGCCACCAGCTTTCCTTCGCGGGCAAAGTCAGCCATTAAACCCGGTTGGGGAAACATGGCGATATCCGGCGCATTACCTGAATCAACCCGCACGGGTAATAGAGTAGCAAACTCACTCGTGCCTTCGTAAACTACCTTAATTCCTGTTTCTTCAGTAAATGGTGCTAGGGCTTTTTTAAGTTCCTCCTCACCCTTGCCTGTACCAACTCCCATAATGGTCACGGTATTGCTTTGAGCAGACTCATTTTGAGCCGGACTACAAGCGGCTAAAAGTATTGGTAAGCTCAATAGTAAAGTCAGTTTTTGACTAACTTTTGCTGTCAACATTTCTATTTTCTACCCAATGGGAATAAATTTAATCTAATCATGCACCCCATTGGTTTAGTTTTAACAATTAGTATTCGTATTGGTGCTGAAAAATCAACATCAAGTTCTGGCGTCATAGTCCTTCTAAGATAACCTTGATTTTGGCGATCGGCAATAGCTGATGACTGATAAATTTTTAATAATGAATTATGAATTTCCTGTTCCCTGTTTCCCGTTCCCCGTTCCCTGATCAATGACTCTAAGGCGATAGGCGTTGTATCATCCAGCTACCCTCTTCTGTACGTTGATAGAGCAACCGATCATGTAACCGACTTGGACGCCCCTGCCAAAACTCAATGGCGACAGGAATTAATCGAAATCCTCCCCAGTGAGGTGGACGGGGTATGGTTTTAGTCTCATACTCTTTTTTAAGCTGTTGTAATCGTTGCTCCAGTACCTCTCGGCTGTCAATCACCTGACTTTGCTCAGATGCCCAAGCCCCCAGTTGAGAGTCTTGGGGACGGCTATGAAAATAAGCATCTGACTTCTCAGCCGACACCTGCTCAATCTGTCCCTCAATCCGCACTTGTCGTTCTAGCTGAGTCCACCAAAAGGCGATCGCACCCCAAGGATTTGCCAATAACTGCTGTCCCTTGTGACTTTTGTAGTTTGTATAGAAGACAAACCCCCGCTCATCGTATCCTTTAAGCAGTACCATTCGCGCCGACGGTTTCCCATCAGGTGTTGCCGTCGCCAGAGTCATCGCATTGGGTTCTGGCAACTTCGCGGCTACCGCTTGGTCAAACCATACGGTAAATTGCTCGAATGGATTGGGATGAGCATCTGTTTTATTTAACCGTTGTAGGCTGTACTCTTGCCGCAAATCGGCGATGCTTTTACTCATCGTATACCTCGTGAGACTCCGGCTAAGAGCGAAGCAAGCCGGAGAGGGATAGAGGTCAAATCTTGCCACATCGAGTAGCAAGATTTGACAATCCAGTTGAAGGCACGACAATTAACCCCGTGCTTCGCTGCAACAACTGGACTTTTTTGGCGCTAAACTGCCCTAGTCGCTTCCAGTTTTTATCGGAAACAGAAACTTGTTTCTCTGTGTCTCCAGAACACCAGCCTATGTAAACCTTTCCTGCTTTTTGGGCTACAACCTTGTCTCCCTTTCTGAAGCCATGGCGGGTAACTGTACCACCATATTTGCGTCGTACATCACCTTTAGATGGGACACACAGATGTAATTGTCTACGGCTAATTGGTGGTCTACGGACTATTGCAAAGGGTGCAGGTGTAATCTGAACATCACCATACCAGTTGCCATATTTAGCCTGATTAGAGTGCCATTCTCGCCATTGGGTGAACTCAAACGCCGCCAAGGTTACACCGTCAACAGCGTGTGTGCCTGGTGTCTGATTGGCTTTGTCTTTTTTGTCCTTGGGCAGTTCTAACCATTTTCTGAGCTGGCTAGTTCCGTTACCGTCCCTCTGCCATCCCTTGTGAATTGTAACAGGGGCTAGTTCAGACAACCAAGTCAGCATTTGTCGCTGACCCACCATGACCGGAGAGAACCCAACCCCAGACTTTGCCGACTTACGCCCACTGGTTCTGTCAACGTCTAGCGCGGCTAGGTTGGGTTGGCATTAAAGGTTTGCCTGACTTCGATAAAACTGGTACTCGTAACATAGCGATAAGCCTCCGAGTAAAGTATTTATATTGAGCGACTTGTATCGAGCGAAGTCGAGATAAGTCGAAATGTAGTCCCTTCCCGCCATCTCGGTTAAGATGTCTTAACTTAACAACAACCCGACAAAGGGTTTTAGAGGTGTCTGGACTAGGGAAACATCCAGAGGTCTGTACCAAACCGAGACTCTATGCGGTATTCAACGTTTAATTGCCGTTTGTCCGGCAATCCCTAACAGAGGAGCGATAGCTAGGTTAGGGTTGTTGAATTTCTCAATTTTTGCTCCAGACAAAAGGTTTTAGCATCTCTTGCTAAAATTATCAAGACACTGTAGACTGAAAGGCTAGCCGAATGCGACAACTCAATTTTCTGCTCATCTTTGCTGTATGTTTAGCGTTAGTTCTATTTAGCTTGCAAAACACGCAGCCCACGTCGATTCAAATTATTGAAGGCATTGATGTTGAGGCTCCTCTAGCCCTAGAACTGATTATAGCCATGGGTCTAGGTTCTGTATTGGCATGGCTTTTTAGTGTTTGGGCGCAGCTACAGCGACAGCTAGAGTCCTGGAAAGCCGCTCGTCAGATCCGAGCGAAAGAGGAACGCATTGAAGAATTAGAGCAAGACATGGAACGGTATAAGGCAGAAGTCGAAGAACACCAATTACCCGCACTATCGGCATCTGAAACGGTAACAGAAGGTACTATCGTTGAGCAAGGGTGAATAGATTTTGGGGCAATGTGAGAGTGTTAACCCTTCACTTCTCCTTCATTTCGTTTGAGGACATGGTTCGAGGGCATGGTGCGTGAGTTAACTTCCCCTGCTTCCCCTGCTTCCCCTGCTCCCCCTGCTTCCCCTGCTTCCCCTGCTCCCCCTGCTTCCCCTGCTTCCCCTGCTTCCCCTGCTCCCCCTATCTCTGATGAGACAAACGCCTGCTACCGAAGCGATCGCGCTATTAATTGACCTAGCCCAACGTGGAGAAATCGATCCCTGGGATGTTCAGGTGATTGAAGTGATTGATCGCTATCTCAGTAGTCTCCCCTGGGGGAACGATGCTCAACTCAATCCCCATGACACCGATTTGTCCCAATCCGGACAAGCTTTTTTATGGGCGTCAATGCTTGTCTTACTCAAAGCAGACACGCTACAACGTTTAGAGGAACCCGAAGAACCGGAATTCAGCGACATCGAAGCGGAAATCGAACCCACGAATGAACCGCGCTTACCCTTATATTTGGAACGCCATATCCGTCGTCGCACGGCGGCACCCCCGCCCAAAAAACGCCCCGTCACCCTAAACGAGTTGATCGAGCAATTACAGCAAATGGCAGATCAACTCGAAGCCACCCCCACACCCATTCGCTCCACCCGCCGCCAATCTCTATCACGAGGACAAGCAGCACAAGCTATCACCCAGCTAGCTCACGATGAAAATCTAACCGACATTGCTAAACGCCTAGAACAGTTTATTTCCGGTCATTGGCATGAAATAGCAGCAGGAAAAGATTGGCTGAATCTAGAGCAATTGCTAGAGTGGTGGACGGTATCACCAACAGTATCGACGAATGACAATCGCCCAAGGGCTGTTGATACCACTAAACCCCTAGTCAGCGATCGAGTCGGTGTGTTTTGGGCGCTGCTCCTGTTATCGGCTCAGTCTAAGGTGGAATTATCCCAAGAGGAATTCTACCAAGACTTAAAAATCCGGACGCTGGGGTAAATCAATCAGGGGTGTTATCTGGGATTCCGATTGGCAGCTTAATCGGCTGTTCAACACTTGACAGAATGCACCAATACCAGTCGAACGAACCGCATCTTGCCGTTTTGCCTCTTGGCTTCAGGCAAGAGCATTCAGATACTTATGTATAGGGTATGTAGCCTCCTACATACTTACCCAGGTCAGTGGTGCATAGTGATTGATTAGGTATCGGTAGTCACTCAAACTTTTGTGAACCTACCCCTTTGTCACCTGATCTCTGTCATTTTTCCCGGTATATAGGATGAGTCTTGACAACGGTTCAAAGTCCTTAAGGGCAACCACTGAGCATCAGACTCTATTGACCAACTTGAACATTTGTGGCATAGCTTGAGGAAGATAATTTTATGAAAGCCATGATTCTGGCAGCCGGTAAGGGGACTCGGGTTCGCCCCATTACCTACACCATTCCCAAACCATTGATTCCCATCCTGCAAAAACCTGTAATGGAGTTTTTATTAGAACTTCTAAGGCAGCATGGTTTTGAGCAAGTTGTGGTTAACGTCTCTCACTTAGCTCATGAAATTGAAGGCTACTTCCGGGACGGTCAACGATTTGGTGTCGAAATTACCTATTCATTTGAAGGTCGAATTATCGATGGTCAACTGGTTGGAGAAGCCTTGGGTTCTGCCGGTGGCATGCGTAAGATCCAAGACTTTTATCCCTTTTTTGACGACACCTTTGTTGTCCTTTGCGGGGATGCTCTGATTGATCTTGATCTGTCTGCTGCTGTCAAGTGGCATAAAGAAAAAGGTTCTGTGGCTACGATTGTGACCAAACCCGTGCCGCGAGAGCGAGTCTCTAGCTATGGTGTGGTGGTGACTGACGAAAGCGGTCGGATTAAAACTTTCCAGGAAAAACCCTCGGTAGAAGAAGCTCTCAGCACCAATATCAATACGGGCATTTATATTTTTGAACCCGAAGTCTTAGATTATATTCCATCTGGTCAGGAATATGACATCGGTGGCGATTTATTTCCCAAATTAGTGGAAATGGATGCGCCCTTTTATGCCGTATCAATGGATTTCCAGTGGGTGGACATTGGCAAAGTTCCCGACTATTGGCATGCGGTTCGGGGTGTTTTGACGGGAGACATCAAAAATGTCTCGATTCCCGGTAAACAAGTTGCTCCCGGTGTTTACACCGGATTAAATGTGGCGGTCAATTGGGATAAAGTGGATGTCAAAGGACCGGTTTACATTGGCGGTATGACCCATATTGAAGATGGAGCGAAAATTATTGGTCCATCGATGATTGGTCCGAATTGCTGGATCTGTAAAGGCGCAACGGTTGATAACAGCGTTATTTTTGAATATTCCCGCTTGGGTGCAGGCGTTCGCTTAGTCGATAAGCTGGTTTTTGGACGTTACTGCGTTGATAAGACGGGTGCAACAATTGACGTGCAAGCGGCTGCCCTCGATTGGCTGATTACGGATACCCGCCAGACACCTCCATCCCAAGATCCTGAAGAAAAGCAAGCGATTGATGAAATTCTTCTAGGTCAAAATGGTTAGTCCATAACCTCTGAGTTGCTCACCCAACCATCCCTGTTGCTGGTTGGGTGGGCAATTCCACCGTATTTAGGGTCGGCTCGGCTGAATAGGTATTGTGGTGGGGTTAGGGAGGGGGGAGCTGGGGGCAACTTCTCGCTAAGAAGACAGATAAGTATAACTACTCAGACTCTTCTGGTAGTTTTGCAGCAACCGTTGGGATTCTGCCAAGGTAATGCTATTGTCTCGTAGAGCTTGTTCGGTGCGACGACGAATGCTTTCAACTAAGTCCTCAGCGTCGTACTGAACATAACTCAATACTTCTGTTATGGTATCTCCCTTAACCAGATGCTCAATTTCATAGCCTCTGGGTGCGAGTCGAATATGGACAGTATTGGTGTTGCCAAACAGGTTGTGTAAATTGCCCATAATTTCTTGGTAAGCTCCGACTAAAAATAAGCCGAGGTAATAGGGTTCTCTGGTTTGAGGATGAGAGGTTGTTCCTGATTCCTCTAGAACAGTCGATTGAGTGTCCTTATCCGTAAACTCCCCGCCGCTACCCTGGTTTTCCTGTACTTTCGCTTTTCTTAACGGATGCAGTTCCAGCACGGATTTAACATCCCGCAGGTCAATAAACTGGTTAATTTTGCCGTCACTGTCACAGGTCAAATCGGCTAAGATCCCTCGACAGGTGGGTTCCTCATTCAGCCGATGGATAGGCATAATCGGAAAGAGTTGGTTCATTGCCCAGGAATCGGGAACTGATTGAAAGACCGATAAGTTGACGTAATAAATTGACGCCATAATTTTTTCTATGTCTTCGAGATCGTCAGGTACATAGTCCTGAGTCCTAACAATGTTGAGAATTTTCTCACAGCACGCCCAGTACAATTGTTCGGCTCTAGCCCGTTGAGTCAGGCTGAGATAACCGAGATTGAAGAGGCTTTTGGCTTCTTCATTAAATTGAATAGCGTCGTGGTAAGCTTCTTGGTAATTTTCGACAGTGATATTTCCGTAAGTTTCCCAGAGGTTACGGATAATCAGATGTTCGTTCTGGTGAGCAGGTGCAGGTTCTCCAGAGAGAACATCGCTGGTATTGAGGACATCAAAGATGAGTACGGATTGATGAGAGGCGATCGCACGACCACTTTCACTAATTAACACCGGGGCGGGAATCTGGCGGGCTTCACAGGCTTCCTTCACCTCGGCAACGATATCGTTGGCATAATTCTGCATGTTGTAATTTTTCGAGGCGTGGAAGTTGGTTTTAGAGCCGTCATAATCAATGGCTAAACCACCCCCCACATCCAGATAGTTCATATTAGCGCCCAAGGCACGCAGCTCGACATAGATTTGACTGGCTTCTCGAATCGCATCTTTAATCACGCTAATCGCAGAGGTTTGAGAGCCAATATGAAAGTGCAATAACTGCAAGGCGTTGAGCAATCCAGCATCCCGGAGTTGATTGACACCCGAAAGGATCTCCGGAAGCGTCAGACCAAACTTAGCGCGATCGCCTGTGGATTCTCCCCAACGCCCACTCCCTTTTGTACTCAGTTTGGCTCGTACACCGACTATCGGCTCAATACCGAGTTTTGCCGAAATGTCAATCACAAGCTGGACTTCTTCGAGTTGCTCAATCACAATAATCGGTTTTTGTCCCAACCGCATGGATAGCAGTGCCGTTTCGATATATTCTCGGTCTTTGTGACCATTACAGATAAGCAGAGCGCCATCGGTTTTTAAGGTGGCTAGTGCAATCATCAGTTCCGGTTTAGACCCCGCTTCTAAGCCAAACTGATAAGGGTGTCCAACCTGCACCAACTCTTCGACCAGATGTCGGTGCTGATTACACTTGACCGGATACACCCCCTGGTAACGACCGGGGTAATTATAGCGAGCGATCGCCTTGGCAAAACAGGCATTTAAGCGCTCAATGCGATCGGCGAGGATATCGGAAAAGCGAATTAATAACGGGAGTTCCAGATTACGTCCTTTGAGCGCTTCGACTAATTCAAACAAATCCAGGGAACCGCCGCGATCGCCTTTGGGGGAAACCGTCACATGACCGACGGCGTTAATCGAAAAGTAGGGTTCTCCCCATCCCTGAATCCGATAAAGTTTCTCACTCTCCTCAATCGTCCAAGTTGGGCGTGATGATCTGCCATGAGGTAAGCGAGTGTGAGCAGGAATATCCGGGTGATGCGGTTGCTGCTTTTGCTCGCGAATGCTAATTGTAGATGTTAGCTCTCCTGTCATATCTGTTCGATCACCCTTTAAATTACGCCTTGCGATTGTTAATGCTAGCGCATCTCGGTAATGGCATTGAGAGGATTTTTGTCATGTTGTCCAAGAAACCATGTTAAAATTCCTTCAGCATAGTGGTTTCTCTACTCTCAAGGCGCAAAGCGTCACGTTTTCAAGTTGATCCTGACTGTAAAGGGCGTCAATGCTCAATTCATCTGACCATTCTTCCGAACAGCACAATTACCCACAGGTATTACAGCAGCTCGTTAACAGGTATCCCTTTGTCTTTTGGGGAACAATCTGGGGCTTTCTCGTCTTGATTGGCACTGTGGCAGCAGTTGGTTTACTCAATCCTGGGCGGATTGAGTCAGATAAATCTGTGCCGAAACCTTTGGTCTCAACGATTTTGGAATCAACCGCAAGACAGACACCCTTATCGAACTCTCCGATAACCTCCTCGCCAGAAAACTCTTCACCAAAAGAAGGTTTACCCCTTACTTTATTTTTGGGTCTAGCCTTTGGTTGTGCCGCCGGTTCTTGGTTAGTCACTCAGGCGTTTAGGCAATCTACTCAACGTCGTCAAGTTATCAAACCGTCTAAACCAACCCGGCGCAAAAAACGGCGACGCCCCGTAAATCACAGTCAAGTTTCCCAACCCCCACAATCGGAGGAGAAGAAACAAACAATCCAGACGTTGGACTCTCCCCAGCCCGTTGCTTATGATTCAGACACTGAAGTAACCGTCGTACCTGATCAAGAAAAAAATCCCTTAGATCAGGAGGAACAGAGTCTTGCCGAAATGCTGGATTTACGCAAACGTGAGTCTCTAGCGTCGATAATGCGGCGAAGTTTGTCTACAGGGCGAGACATTTCTCTGAGTCAAACATCAAGTTATTTAAATAACAAATAAATTCTGGATTATCCATTAGAATTTTCTGTTCCCTGTTCCCTGTTCCCTGTTCCCTGTTCCCTGTTCCCCGAAATGATAAAGGACAAATGACACCCCTTATACGTGGGATGAGCTTAATTGAGCTAGACTCCAATCGGGTCTTAAGTTTTTTGCTTGACGCAGATAAGGGTGATAAATCTCGGTTTGGCTCACTGGGGTATTAATGTGGATGAGGCATCGGATACAGCGTTCCAGGCTTCCTTCTACATGCATTTGCTGGAGATCGAGTAATGCTACATTATCCCAATTAGGACGTTCACGAGCGATCGCGGCAGGAAAAATCGTATCCAAATCCCGTGTCGTTGTAAAGATTACACTGATCATTTCCTCGTGGTCGATCTGATTATGGGTTTCTATCTCATCTAAAAGTTCTGTTACAGCATCTCGAATTGCTGCAACCGTATTTTCTGACACCGTTGTTGCCCCACGAATCGCTCGAACACGCCACTCCACTGTTAATATCCTCCTAAAAAGTTTTGAGTTTTGACCCTTCGCTTCGCTCAAGGGAATCTGGTTTGTAGGGGCGGGTTTAGGGATTTTCGCGCCAGCTATTGATGGTAACCTTTGTACAAAACCCGCCCTGACTAGGTTTTGAGCTTTGACCCTTCACAACCTTCGAGGGCATGGTGCGTGAGTCAACTCTTTTATCTTCCCTGCACCACCGTTGTCCCACTCTCCTGCTAAACCCCTAAGGTCGATAGAGCCAAAGCGGTTGACCACTGGTCGATAGTTCAAATTCTAACCAATTTATCCCTGCCGATAACCCAGAGTTCATCCGACCCGTATTGCCAGGAATCAAACGACTCAAGAGGCGCTTAGGTTCCTCAATCGTCTCACATTTTGTTTTCTCTGGGTCAAGACCCACCAGTTCGGCTGCCCAGCGACGGGCATCTTCCTCCGTTCCGAGGCGATCAACCACCCCTAAATCCAAGGCTTGCTGACCCGTAAAAATTCGACCATCAGCAAAGCTTCTCACCGTTTCCACCGCCAGGTTTCGTGCTTCAGCAACGGTTTGCACGAACTGCTGATAACTCGTATCAATCATCTCTTGCAGAATCGTCTTTTCGGGGTCAGTGAGTTCGCGGTCAAACCCCAGAATATCTTTGTAGGGACCCGATTTAACAACTTTGAAGGAAACCCCAATCTTATCCAAGAGGCGTTCTAGATTATTACCGCGCAGGATAACGCCAATGCTTCCTGTAATCGTACCGGGGTTGGTCACGATCTGTTCAGCTCCCATACCAACGTAAACTCCCCCAGAGGCGGAGATATTCCCAAAACTGGCAATAATTTTCACCTTCTCCCGCAGGCGCATTAAGGCGCTGTAGATTTCCTGAGAGTCACCAACGGTGCCGCCAGGACTGTCAATTCGCAACAGTAAGGCAGGAAATTTCTTTTCTTCCACGGTTTTGAGCGCGTCTAGTACCCGTTGGCGAGTATTACCAGCAATCAAACCCGTGATTTCGATGCGAGCAATTTGTTTACGCGATTTAGGCTTAAAGGGCCAGGGCATATCGTTTCAAAAATGAGGGATGTAGACACGAAGCGGTGTCCCGCCACGTTAAATACGTTAGCCTGCGTGAGAACCGCTATATTACTTTACCAGTTTGCACGATCTCAGACTTTTTGTCCGAATCATGTTTTCAGCACAGACCTGTCGAATGACGAAGGACGAAGGACAAAGGACAATAACCCATGACATTTTTGTCTCGTATGCTTAACATAAAGTAAAAATTTAGTACAATCTATGTAAAGAATCGTAAAAAAATATATCGGGTTGATCCCCAGCGTTGATAATAAACACGATCTTATGCAGCTCAAAATAACCAACCAATCTCCTTTTGCCCCCTTACTCTTGATTGCACCGTTTTTCCTGTGGGGGACGGCGATGGTCGCGATGAAAGGTGTCATTCCCGATACAACTCCTCTATTTATGGCAGGAGTGCGTTTAGTCCCTGCTGGAGTGCTTATCCTAATTGCCGCGTCGATGATGGGGCGTCCTCAGCCTAAAGGGTGGGCAGCTTGGTTATGGATTAGCCTGTTTGCGTTGATAGATGGTGCTTTATTTCAAGGATTTTTAGCCGAGGGCTTAGTGCGAACCGGGGCTGGCTTAGGTTCGGTGATGATTGATTCTCAGCCTTTAGCTGTCGCCTTACTGTCAGGTTGGCTTTTTGGTGAAATTATTGGTCTGTGGGGTGGCATAGGACTGGCAATTGGTATTGTGGGCATCAGTTTGATTGGGTTGCCCGATGCCTGGATTTTGAGCCTGCTCCATGGCAATATGGCAACGGTGGAATTGAGTTGGCAGCATCTGTTTCAAAATGGGGAATGGCTGATGTTACTGGCGTCCCTGTCGATGGCTGTGGGAACGGTACTGATTGGCTTTATCTGTCGATATGCCGATCCGATTGTGGCGACAGGTTGGCATCTGATTTTAGGCGGATTACCCTTGTTTGCGCTGTCGGGTATGTGGGAATCTCAACAGTGGGTGAATATTGACTTAAGTGGCTGGATGGCACTGGCTTACTCAACAATATTTGGTAGTGCGATCGCCTATGGGTTATTCTTCTATTTTGCCTCTAAGGGGAATCTTACCAGTCTCAGTGCTTTGACGTTTCTGACTCCTGTGTTTGCTCTGCTATTTGGCAATCTGTTTTTAGGGGAAGTCTTAAGTTCCCTGCAATGGGTAGGCGTCAGTTTGACGTTAGTGAGTATCTATTTGATTAATCAGCGTCAGGAAATTGCTCAGGGATTAACATCATTCCGCCAAGCCTGGACGAGTGTCAATCAAACGGTTACCGCCGAACCCTTAACGACGAGCGATCGCATTATCCGCAGCTTGAAGGCGATGGGGTTAATTGCTTTACCGATCAAACTCCAGGATTCTGAAGTAGAAGGATTACCCCGCTAACCTATTTCAGCTTAGGAGTACGTCACAAGTAAGGATCTGAGCTATCTTGGAGTGAGACTACAATAGGCAAACTATCATGGCAAACCCTTCAAGTTCCTAATTTCCCTATGACTTGCCATCGCTCCCCCGTACTTCTAGCTGCCTACATGACCTGCCTGGGCGGGTTTATGGGCATTGGTTCTTTTGTGGGATTAAATCCTGCGATCGCCCATTCTTCGGTTAACCTATCCCAACCCCTACTCCTCGCCCAATCCCCTAAAGGCATTGAGGAATTACCCCTGCAAGTGGGTAGTCGAGGCGAAACCGTGCAAGCCTTACAGACTCGGCTGAAAAAGCTAGGCTACTATGAGGGCGATACTGATGGCGTCTATGGAGACACTACCAGGCTAGCCGTTATTGAATTTCAAGAGTCAATCGATCTCAACGCTGATGGTGTTGTTGGTTTAACAACATGGACTAAGCTGCAAGCAGCGGCGGCGGAAGTTCCTGAACCTGATAATTCTCCGGCGGAAGTAGAAAACGCCCAGGAGGACAACCAAAATGCTGAAAAAGCTCAATCCAACAGCAAGCGCAAGCAACTCTTGTGGATACTCGCAGGTTTGTCTGGAACCTTAGTCGTATTTGGTGGAGGCTTATTCTTTTTAATCAAGGTATTGGATAGTCCCAAAAAAGGGCAAGCCTCTGCCAAAGCCGAGGATTCTCCGCCCTCTTCCCCTCCAGAGGAACCGGAACCGCCCATGGTAATATCGAGTAACAATAGGCTAGACTCATCACCCGCCGAATCGGTTGACACCCCAATTCCTCCCTCTGAATCCTATACCAACGGGTACAATCCTTCAGCGTTGAGTGTTACTGATTCCCCATCGATTAAACCGCCATCCCATGTTGAACCCTCAACTAACGCCGCACTCACGAAACCGAAGCATCGGCTGGCGAAGAAAAATGGAGTGAATCAATTAATTAAAGATTTACAAGACTCTAATCCAGCCAAACGACGCAAAGCAATTTGGGAACTAGCACAACGGGGAGATTCCAGGGCGGTACAACCATTGGTGAATCTAATGCTAGAGTCTGATTCTCAACAGCGCAGCTTAATTGTAGAGGCGCTATCCCAAATTGGCATGAAGACACTCAAACCGATGAATCGGGCGTTAGCGCTTTCCCTACAGGATGATAATCCCCAAGTGCGTAAAAACGCGATTCGGGATGTGACCTTGATGTATGAATTAGTGGCACAAATTAGTCAGTTATTATCCTATGCCTTAGATGATCCGGAGGCTGATGTTCAGGAAACAGCGCGTTGGGCATTGAGTCAGCTAGAACGAATTCGCACACCTGCAACCGTGAATAGTTTACCTCCTTCCCATAGTCCCCTCAGTTTTTCGGAAAATCAGCTTAAAGAACCGCCCATGTTTGAATAGGATTTTCGAGGAGCGATCGCGTCAGTATTAGAGTCATTTATACAACTTAAGGGGAATCAAGCCTCTATCATCCCATGCAAGAGGAGGCGATTGAAATCGCTGCTACACAAACCAAGTCCGCCTGCGCGGACTGGGTGATAACAAGGGTACTTAACCCGAATTTAGTATAAGTCAAAATGAATTAGAATTACCGAAAAGAAACTGTAGGGGCGCATGGCGTGCGCCCTATTCAATGTTAAAATCTACTCCACAATTTTAGCTGTGCCACGCCAGTAGGTTGGGTTGAACGGAGTGAAACCCAACAGATTTTTATTGGGGTTCGTCTCTCGACCAAAATTTTCGAGTCAACCCCCTATATGTGGTGTCAGGTACAGTTTTCTAAGCAAGATCCCCGACTTATCCAAGAAGTCGGGGATCTGTCTGTGTACCTCACTTACACGCCATCGCGCTGTATGAAGCTTATGTGAAGTAACGTCCTCACCTGACGCGGAACTCTCTGATAAGTTTTTTTGATAGTTAAAACGTATTTATGGTGTTTTCAGGCGATAAGATTTTGACAATAATTACTTAATCACAATAAAGCTATTTTTATATTAAGTATCATTTAACTCGTTTTCCCTCTATCAAAGCTTTAGCGCATTTATTAAGTTAATTTACATTGTAATAAATATTTACAAATACAGCATTTCTCAGTCTAGTGAGGTACAGTAGCAACAATGAGTAAACCATCCTTTGATGTCATCTAAAGAAACTTGGCTAAATGCTTTTTCTATCGCTTTGGCTAAGTCCGGATATGTCCTGGCTTCCATAGCTCGCAGTATCGATTTAATTTTTGAGAAGCAATTTTCAATCGGGGAAAAATCTGGAGAATAGGGAGGTAAATAAATCAGTGTTGCTCCTGCCTCCTGAATTAATGATTCAATCCTTTTTCCCAGATGGATAGAGCAGTTGTCAAGAATGACACAGGCTCCAGACCAAAGATACGGCACTAATTTACGAGCGATAAAGGCTTCAAAAGTGAGACCATCAATAGCACCTAGAAGACTTACTTGAGTGACAACACCTTGTAATCAAGGGAGCGCTAATGATAGAAACATTTTTCCCCCTTGTCTGAGGTCTCTTACCGTGGGAAGAGCTGACCTTTAGGCGAACGAGCCGACAAGCGAGTTAAAGCCAGATTGACCCCTGATTCATCAATAAAGACCAGGTTCTCGGCTATAAAGCCTTGAACCAGTTGCCAAAACTCTACCCGCTTGTTCTGGGTGCGTTCAGTTTCTTTCTCATCGGCGTGGAACGTTTTTTTTTAACAGTGATATTTAATTTTTTGAGCATTCTATCGACGGTCGTGCTTCGCCACTCCAAACCGCTTGGCTAGACGCCGTTGTGAAATCGGTTCACTTTCGTAGATATCGATAATTTTCTGGGTCTTCCGGACTTAGTGTGCTAAACTATCAGTTTTAATAGCCAAAGAGCAAGCTAAATAAGGACTGTAGCCTCTAAGCTACTAAAAACGACTTGAAATCCGGGTCTAAATGGTTGAAGCTCTTGCTGTCCAAGATTTTGGGCTTTCCAACTAACAATTTAGCACACCAACTACGGAAGACCCGTAACACAGTAAAAGGTGGCAGGGGTTACTACTTTAATGGCATCGGCATAGGTAGTGGCATTGCTAACACCGATACTATTAGGGGGTGAGTGAGGCATTGATAATCCCTGGACAATTACCTGATTTGTCTCTACATCCATCAATACGCCACCATAAGCCTTCTTTTCTCGCCAGCCTCCTCGACTATCGGTTGTTCCCAATGCTGTGACATACTTAGGATGATTATTTACCATACCTAAACCATTGAGATGACAACGATCTTCTGGTGATAAAGCGCTGATAAAATTAGGTCGCCAACGGGGGACAAAGCTGTGGTCAAAGTCTAGAGTACATAGACAAGAAAAACGGGTATTGATAAACCAGAGTTCTTGTTGCGCCCATGCCATTTCATGGATATCAATATCCCCAGTAATATGAGAATTGCGGGGAAGATAGCAAGCGTCATGCTTACCGATAGGTTCCAACTTCTGAGCAACGGCTGGCACATTGCGAAGTTCACAAACTTGGTTGGCTGTACCAATGGCAATTCTACCTCGGTCAGCGGCTAAACCGCATTGGGTCGTCCTTGGGTTGGTGCTGAGGAAAGTTCGTCATCTGAAGTATGCAGTCAGTCAGAACAGATCTATTGTCGCGTCAATCAGCCCCGACAATGGGTACTATGCCAAAACCGATCGCCAAAAATCTCTATTGCCACAACCTTGACAAACTGACTCTTTTACCCTGTGATTAATGATATCCTTTGTGTGTGGAACAGCTAAGCCGACCCGACTTTCAATTCTCCCTCTCCGTCACCTATCCCCATGAACCGACGCAAATTTTTACAATACGCTAGCCTTTTGACTGCTGCTGGACTTACTCCGATTGGGTTGCATGGTTGGGCGGCTAGAGGAATGGCTTCCACAACTACCAACAAGCGACTTATTGTCATATTCCTGCGCGGTGGTATCGATGGATTAAATGTGGTGGTTCCCTATCAAGACCCAGACTACTACGAAGCCAGACCTAGAATTGCTATTCCCCAACCCAAAGAAAAGGGAGGAGTGCTAGATTTAGATGGTCATTTTGGCTTGCATCCCGCCTTGGCTGACCTGATGCCTTTATGGAAACAAGGAAGTTTAGCATTTGTTCATGCTTGCGGATCACCGGATACCACTCGCTCTCATTTTGATGCTCAAAATTATATGGAAAGTGGAACTCCTGGCGATAAAACCACATCCGATGGTTGGATGAATCGCCTGTTAGCAACTCTCCCTGAAGTAGGACCCACTCAAGCCGTCAATATCGGTTCGATGATCTCGCCTATTCTGATGGGTCAAAATTCTGTGGCTAGTCTACCACCGGGAAATCAAGCCACCCGTTCTCTATCAGTAGACCGTTCTCAACTCAATGCAGCCTTTGAACGCCTTTACCGGGGGAATGATCCGATTCATCTAGCTTATCAGGAAGGACAACAAGCGCGGGAAATTTTGCTGGCTACCCTAGCGGCTGAAATGCGAGAAGCTGACAACGGCGCACCCCCTCCAAATGGATTTGCTAAAGATACCCGGAATCTGGCGAGGCTAATGGTGGGAGATTCCCAGACTCAATTGGCATTTATGGCGTTAGGTGGCTGGGATACTCATATTAATCAGGGAAGCAGTCAGGGTCAGTTTGCCAATAAACTGAAATCTTTGGCACAAGGATTAGTGACTCTAGTTAAGGAATTAGGATCAGTCTATTCTGATACTGCGATCGCCATCTTATCGGAGTTCGGTCGCACGGTGAAAGAGAATGGCAATGGGGGAACCGATCACGGACATGGTAATGTGATGTGGATTTTGGGGGGTGGGATTCGTGGTGGTAAAGTCTATGGGGAATGGTCTGGTTTGAGTGAATCGGCGTTATTCCAAGGACGAGACTTAGCCGTCACCACCGATTTTCGAGAGGCGATCGCATCCCTATTAGAACAACATATACAACTTAAGGCGAATCAAGTTGCTCAGGTTTTTCCTGGCTTTACTTCTAATCATCGTTTGCAGTCAGCCTGGAAATAAATTTCCGGCTGATAGCTAAAGTCAGCTAAAGCTGACTAGACATTTTAACCCGTTTTAACGGGTTTTAGCTTTGAGCCGGAACTTGAGTTCACGGCTATACTAGACTCCTAGACGGGTGGTGGTAAATGAGTAGTAGGTTGGGTTGAACGACGTGAAACCCAACAAAAATTTGTTGGGTCTCATCTCTCGGTTTAAATCAATTTGACCGCTTTGAGACCAAAAAACAGGGCTAGGGCGACACCCGTAGCACCACCGAGGATTAAAAAGTAGGCAACAATTCCAGATCCAGACATTTACCGTTCTCTCAAAAACGTCTTACTGTAGACCATTAAATCATTAAGTGGGATAAAATACAGCCCACAGTTGCTTGGGGCAAATCAGATGAAGTCAGTGATTCGGGTTGAAGTACCACCGCAGTCTTATGATATTGCGATCGCGCCAGGAAGCTTGGATGATATCGGCGTCTGGATGAGTCGGCTGAAACTAGGGAAAAAGGTTCTCCTCGTCTCCAATCCCGCCATTTTTCGCCGCTACGGGGAACGGGCGATCGGGGCGCTGAAATTAGTCGGTTATCAGGTGTCTCATTGTACCCTACCCGCAGGCGAACGGTACAAAACACTCAAATCCATCCAAAAAATCCACGATGCCGCCCTCCAGAACCGCTTAGAACGCTCTTCAACCATGGTCGCATTAGGGGGAGGCGTAATTGGGGATATGACCGGGTTTGCGGCGGCTACCTGGTTACGGGGGATTAATGTGGTGCAAGTTCCCACCTCCCTGTTAGCGATGGTGGATGCCGCTATTGGCGGTAAGACAGGGGTAAACCATCCCCAAGGCAAAAACTTAATTGGTGCTTTTCACCAACCCCGCTTTGTGTTAATTGATCCGCACGTCTTACAAACTCTACCCCCACGAGAATTACGGGCGGGAATGGCAGAAGTGATTAAATATGGCGTAATCTGGGATGCTGAATTATTTGCTAAGTTGGAGAGTACAAAGCGTCTCGATCAACGGCGGTATTTAGATGAGGAATTATTGTCCTTTATTTTATCCTGTTCTTGCCAAGCCAAAGCCGATGTTGTTAGTCAAGATGAGAAAGAAGCGGGATTAAGAGCCATTTTAAATTATGGTCACACGATTGGTCATGCGGTTGAAAGTTTAACCGGGTACAAAGTCGTTAATCATGGGGAAGCGGTGGCGATTGGCATGGTTGCGGCGGGTCAAATTGCTGTAGAACTTCAGATGTGGACATCCCCGGAAGCGGAACGTCAAAAGGCGTTAATTGAGAAAGCCGGATTACCGACTCAGTTACCACCGGGATTGGATATTGATGCAATTATTGATACCTTGCAAACCGATAAGAAAGTGAAAGATGGCAAAGTAAGATTTATTCTGCCCACGCAAATTGGTGAGGTAACGATAACCGATCAAGTTCCCGCCGATGTCATTCGCCAAGTTTTGAGTGATAAATTATGAATTCCCTATTCCTAATTCTCTTTTCCCTGACGAATGACAAATGACGAATGACAAATGACGAATGACGAATGACGAATGACGAATGACGAATAACGAATAACTAACGACGATAAAACCCTTGTTCCCTTGCCATAGAAAGCGCCATGTAGAGAATATTCTGGCGTTCAATGGCAGGAAAACTAATCGTATAAATCATATCATTTTGCTGCCACATCACCGTAGAGAAGGGGTAGGAGGGATTTTGCAGGGGTCCTTCAATCAAATATCCAGCCACAGTAGGCGTTAAAGTAATGCGATCGCCTAAGGTTTCATGGCGTTGGAGATCACGCCTCGCACTCGCCGACTCCTTGGGATGTACCGAAAAGCTACCTAGTAAGCAGGAATTCGGACTGCGATCGCAGGTAAACAGACTTACCATATAACTTGGGGGGGCTTCCGAGGGAAAAACCCGGACAATCAGTTGGTTTGGATCAATATCCAAAAGATCATTCACTCGTAACTCAGTGGGTAAGCGCATGGCTAACCCCACAGGCAAATTTTTTTGGATAGATCCCATAAACGGAATAAACACGGGTGCAGGTTGGGCTTCAACCCCTATCGCTAAACTAAAGACACTGAGGAACAGTGAGACTCCCCAAAAACAACGTTGCCAAATTCGGTAGACCACTTCGACTCAATTTTAACTAGATGCTTAATTATTTTTAGTCTAAAGCTTTCTACCCTTTTAACCGTTTACCCATAAGTAATAACGATAACGATGCTACCGGACTTGATATTACCCCTCATCCCTCCACCCTAGCTGTTTTTATGAAGAAAATGTAAAGCTATCCTAAAATTGGTTAAGATCGTAACACAATGCCCCTGATCAGAAGCGGTAAACGCCTCATAAGCGTGAACTTGCACGTTGCCAAAATAGGAGAAACATGGTTAACCTCTCTTCCCCGCCCCTTTCCTGGAGCGCAATCTCTTCCTTGTTGCTATGTGATAAAACGTATTACCTTGGTGCTAACGTACCAATTGAATAGGGGAAACATTGTGAATTTTCTTTCCCAGCCTCTTTCCCAGCGTCTTTCCCAGCAGCACCTGCATAGCCAGGAAAGTGGAAGTCTGAATCGAAGTATAGACGTTAATTTGGGTAGCGGCAACCTTAACCAACGAGTAGGTTTAGGGACAAGCGTACTAACCTTGAGCAGACCAGGATTTCGTTGGGCTAACCCAAATAATACACTAAAGCCCTTCTTTAAACAAGAGTTTCCTAATGTGTTTAAGCTATGCACACATTGTCCTATCTTGAAGCCAGGATAGGGTTTGCTCAACCAGACAACATCGATCACACTGGAGTCATCACATTCATGGCAAGGACGTAACACTCGTGCATCTGGCTTTGACAAGGGTAAGGAGTAGTAAGTTAATGAACACGCTAGTATTGAGTAACACAACAGTCAACCTTGAGCAACTCTATCCAGATCGCCATATTGATGCGGCGGCTAAGGCAACATTTGAGGATTTAACTCGTTTAGCTGCTAGCGTTGTCCAAACTCCGATCGCCCTGATCAGTCTCTGTGATACCAAAGGTCAGTGGTTGCCTTCACAGGTGGGTTTAGACACCGATTTCACACCGCAATACTTAGAGTTTTGTCGCCAAATCAGCCAGGAGATAATAACAGAAAATAAGCCGTTATTAGTGGTCGAAGATACTCTAGCCTTATCTGAGTCTCAGATAACGTCACTCCCAATCCGATTCTATGCAGCCGTTCCCTTAATTACCCCTCAACATGAAACGGTCGGTATTTTATTAGTGATTGATCGAGTGCCGCGACAGTTTACGGTGCAACAAAAGGATGCTCTAGCCGCATTAAGCCGACAGGCGATCGCGCAGTTAGAATGGCAAAAGAAAGTAATCGACTTAGAATCCCAGGTTTATCAATGTCAACGGCTGGAAAAAGCCTTACAAACATCCCCACAGAACCTGGTCGATATGAAAGTAGCGTTGGATCACTCGTCAATTGTCGCGATTACAGATTCTCACGGTAAGATCCACTACGTTAACGATAAATTTTGCCAGATATCTCAATATTCGAGGGATGAACTTTATGGCGCCAATCATCGTTTACTCAATTCTGGCTATCACTCACCCCAGTTTTTTAAGGACTTGTGGAACACGATTTCTCAGGGCAAAATCTGGCGTGGCGATATTCAGGATCGCGCCAAAGACGGCAACCTCTATTGGGTGGATACCACCATCGTGCCGTTGGTTGATGACCAAGGTAATCCTTATGAATATATCTCAATTTGTAAGGATATCACCGAACAAAAACAAGCCAAGATTGAACTGGATCGCTTTTTTAGCCTCTCACCTGATTTAATGGCGGTGATTGGTTTCGATGGTAAGTTTAAACGCATTAATCCCGCCTTTCAAAAAACCCTGGCGTATAACTCAGAAGAATTCCTCTCCGAAGCTTTCCTCGATTTCGTCCATCCCTATGATCACAAGGCAACATTAACGGCTTGGCAAACCCTTTTAAAGAGTTCATCAGATATTTACTTTGAGCATCGTTATCGATGTCGAGATGGATCATATAAATGGCTGGCTTGGAACTGTTTACCTTTAGCCGAAGCAGGTGTCATCCATGCGATCGCCCGTGATATTACCAACACCAAGCAACGAAAAGCCAGTCTGCTAGAACGATCTCGTCTGTCTACCTTAGAAGCCGATATTGGCGCGGTTCTGGTGGGACAAAATGGTAGTCTAGGTGCAAGTCTTAAACGGTGTACCGAAGCCATGATCCGCCATCTAAACGCCTTGGGTGCTGGGATTTGGACAGTGACGGGCATCACAGACGAGACGCAAATGCCCTCAGTCTTAGAATTGCAGGCGCATAGTGGTGAACAGTTACCCACACACCTATTCCCTCAACGCATCCTCACCAACCAAGGCTTAATCGCCAAAGTCGCCCAAACCCTGAAGCCGATTCATCGTCCGATCTTAACGCCGGGACATGACTTGTCCAACAAAACCTTTATCGGAATTTATCCCCTGATTGTCGAATCTCATCTAGTTGGGTTTATTGCCTTACATAGTTGCCAACCCTTCTCTAAAATCGTACAAGGAGTATTGGGATGGGTGGCGAATGCGATCGCGGTAGCTATTGACCGGATTTGGGTACGCGAAGAACTCCTCAGTCGCCGGGAAGCCTTACTGTTTCAGTTAGCTAGCCAAATTCGCAATTCCCTAGAAGTCGATACGATTCTAGACATAGCCGTCACGGAAATTCGGGGATTGCTGGAGGTTGACGGCTGTCACTTTTTGTGGTTAAATTCAAACGCAGATCAACCCAGTTTAAGCGTTACCCATGAAGCACGAGATCCCAATTTACCCAGTTTATTAGGCGACTGTCTTCCCCCACAACTTACCCCCTTAGCGGACATTATTCACCGATTACATCCCCTGCGAATTGATGATGTCAGCCAAACCCAAAACTTAGCCCCCGAAACGCGATCGCTATTGGCTGATTGGGGAATTACCTCCGGATTAGTGTTACCGCTACAAACGAAAACCGGACAACTGGGGGCGATTATCTGTAGTCATTATCAGGGTTCGCGGCAATGGAGCGATCGCGAAGTTAAATTACTGCAAGCTGTCGTGGATCAACTCGCGATCGCGATCGAACATGCGGAATTATTTGCCGAAACCCGGGCGGCGGCGCAAGCGGCTCAAACCCAGGCAAACCAATTAGAACAAGCCTTACATGAATTGCGGCAAACCCAATCGCTGTTAATTCAGACCGAGAAAATGTCTACTATTGGTCAAATGGTAGCCGGAATCGCCCATGAAATCAATAATCCGGTCAATTTCATCACCGGAAATCTTAGTCATACGACGAACTATATTGGAGACTTATTACAACTCATCGAATGTTATCAACAGTACTATCCTAATCCGCTGCCTGATATTCAAGAGTTTATAGAAGACATTGAGTTATCCTTCCTCATCGAAGACTTGCCGAAAATGCTCTCCTCAATGAAAATGGGAGCAGATCGGATTCAAGAGATCGTGATTTCCTTGCGGAATTTCTCGCGGCTCGATCAAGCCGAAATGAAGCCAGTTAATATTCATGAAGGCATTGATAGTACCTTATTGATTCTTCGCAACCGCATGAAACCTTGTGGGAATTCTCCAGGAATTACGCTGATCAAAGAATACGGGGAATTGCCTGCGGTTGCCTGTTATGCGGGTCAACTGAATCAAGTCTTTATGAATATTATTAGCAATGCCATTGACGCCTTTGATGCTCTAATTCAAGCCGAGGAAAGTGCCACAGAAAAGAGCCAATCAACCCTTAACCCAACGATTTGGATTAGCACCGAGGTTGTAGACAAGAATCAAGCGGTAATTCGGATTCGCGATAATGGACCCGGAATTAGCGAAACCGTGCGTGATCGCTTATTTGATCCCTTCTTTACCACAAAACCAGTGGGTAAGGGAACAGGGTTAGGGTTGTCAATTAGTCACCAGATTGTTGTCGAAAAACATGGCGGTATTCTAAAATGTTATTCTGAACCGGGACAAGGAACAGAATTCTGGATTCAGATCCCGATTAGTGATTGAACCCTATCCTGTCCAAAGTAGAGACGCGCCATGGCGCGTCTCTACAAAATGATGCATCCTAACCGTTATGACGGTTGCTATAATACCCAATTATCTAATCGTAAACATAAGCATCAATCCTTAACTCTTCTCCCGAATCCACCACGATCGCACAAGTCGAATTTCACCATAACTATAATCCTCTCCCAACTCTTCCCGCAGGATTCTCAGGGAGTTTGTGCCAACATTCTGAATCGCTTGCAAGATGGGTTTTTGTCGTTCTGCGGCTACTAATCGGTTTAAATCTATAGGCTGATTCTGCTCAATTAGCTCACTTAAGTGAGTAAGAATGGTGCTAGGAGCATAACCCCGTTTTTCCGCAATTTCCTCTATACTTAATCCTTGCTGATACAGTTGTAAGGTTACCATTTGGCTATTTGAAGGCAGAGGAACAGGTAACTTTTGCCCCTGACAAAACTCTCGAACTTCCGACACAAACCGCTCGCCGTACTGCGTCAACTTGTGAGCCGTTACCCCCGATATTTGGGCAAACTCCTCCAGTGTTTTAGGTTTCATTCGTGCCATTAACTTGAGGCTAGAATCAGCGAAAATTACATAAGGGGGAACCGATTGAATATCCGCGATTTGTTTACGTAGCTTTCGCAATCTCTCAAACAGCAATTCAATTTCCGCCGTTCTCGGACTAACATCGGATAGTGCCTTGGCTACAGGGGTTTGGGTAATCGCAATATGCACAGAACGTTGTTTGCGAAGCACTTCCCAACTGCGTTTATTCAGCTTTAGTACCCGATACCCATCCGTCGTTTCATCCATTAATCCCTGATGCAGGAGCGATCGCGCCAGCATTTTCCAAGCATCAATGCTTTTGTCTCTGCCGATTCCATAGGTTGAGAGGAGGTGATGTCCATTCTGTTCCACCTTCTTTTTCCGGGAACCTCGCAGCACGTCGATAATATGAGTCATGCCAAACCGTTCCCGACAACGCGCCACACAGGACAAAAACTTTTGCGCTTCAATTGTCCAATCTTCAACGGGTTTAGGATGACAACAATTATCGCAGTTATCGCAATTTCCCTTAAACCGTTCACCAAAATATCTCAATAAAATTGTGCGGCGACAATCGGTTCCTTCAGCGTAGTCGCGAATTTGCTGTAACTGTTGACGGGCAACGCGCTGTTCTCTTGGATCAGGTTTTTGATCAATCAGATAATCCAGTCTAGGCACATCACCGGGACGATAAAAGATGGTACAATAGGCAGGTTCTCCATCTCGTCCCGCCCGTCCCGATTCTTGATAATACCCTTCTAAATTTCGGGGTAAGTCGTAGTGAATCACAAAGCGAACATCGAGCTTATTAATTCCCATACCAAAGGCAATAGTTGCCACAATCACTTGCACGTCATCGCGAATAAAACGATTTTGATTACTGGATCGGTCAATATCACTCATCCCCGCATGATAAGGCAAGGCTGAAATGCCATCTTTTTGCAGTCGAAATGCTACTTCGTCAACACTACGACGACTGAGACAATAGATAATTCCAGATCCTTTATGGGATTGAACTTTTTTGAAGAGTTGGTTATAGCTTTGGCGCTGTTTAGGTTGAATTTCGTAGTAAAGGTTGGGGCGATTAAAACTGGCAATATGGATACTCGGTTGACGGAGTGTGAGTTGTTGGACAATATCCTGCTGCACCCGCTTGGTGGCTGTAGCGGTAAGCGCCAAAATGGGAATATCGGGATACCGTTGACGTAACTGTTTAATCTGCCGATACTCCGGGCGAAAATCATGTCCCCAGGCTGAGACACAATGCGCCTCATCAACCGCAAACGCCGAAATTCCCACCTGCGATCGCACTTGTTCTAAAAAGGGCGCAAATCGCTCTGCCAGTAAGCGTTCTGGGGCAACGTACAGCAGTTTAATCTTACCGTTGAGGATTGCCATTTCCCGCGATCGCACTGCATCCCAACTCAAGGTACTATTAAGAAATGTCGCCCCAATGCCGTTATCCACTAGGGCATCCACCTGATCTTGCATCAGCGCAATTAACGGCGACACCACCACCGTTAACCCTGGTTTAAGTAAAGCCGGAAGTTGGAAACACAGCGACTTACCGCCCCCCGTGGGCATAATAATCAGCAAATCACGGTTCTGAAGCGCTTCTTCAACGATTTGCTGCTGTCCTGGGCGGAAGGTAGTATATCCAAAAAACTGTTTGAGGGCGTCCCCCAAGGATTGCAACTGATACATGATGGATGCTGTGGGCGCTTTTGACTCAATCATTTTGATCTCTCCTTGGTATTTTATACCACCCATCGCATATCCTCACGCCCTACCCATTCACCTCACTCAAATCCGCCTGTCCCAATTAGGCAATAAAAGCATTAGCAATTGTAACCGAATATCTTAAGGCGAATAGCACTGAAATGAGCATTTGGGTAGCGCCAAAACCCTTGATCTACCGTAGGGTGGGCATTGCCCACCAGCATACCAGTCAGTGCCATTCATCTTAAGGCAGTGAGGGCGCGATCGCTTCTGTTCGTAGTAAGCACTTTAGTGTTAGGAAATCAAGCGCTTTTAAGGCACTCGCCTATTTGTCACTGATAGTCTGTAGACGGTTAGTCTGCATAGCTATCAAAATTCAAGGGTGGGCAACACAGACATCAAGCAGCGCTTTGGACTGGCAGTCAAACAGCGTCGGTGACAGGGGTAACTCTAATTGCTTTTGACTTGGCTGTTCGTAATGCCATTCGGTTGTTGACAAAAAGTCTAGAATACTTTGAGCAATAGCCTTGGATGCTAAGTAAGGAACACCATTACCAATTGTTTTAAACATATTTGTCAGTGACATTTTATCGGGAAGGACAAAAGTTTTAGGTAAAGATTGTATAGCAAGCGCTTCAGCAACAGATAAGCGACGCGCTTTATAAGGATGTAAGTGGACTTCATTATTTCCGTAACAAGCAGTAGGGGAGTAACGCCATCGGTGAAGGCGTTTGTATGACTTTCTGGAATCATCTCCCTCCGCCACAGAAAGAAATCGCTTGAGACCAGCTCTCGGTTTAAAATGATGTTGAGCATTCGCATGGTTAAGGACATCGTTTTGCCTAAACCAATATTCAACCGTTAGTTCCTGAATAATCTCATTAGAGCAAGGTAGATGGGAATTTTCCTGAAATGGATCAGTCGCAGCCCAAGGACAAGAAAAAACGGTCTGCTTTGGATATAAAATATAAGTCGCCCAGGGAAAAATTCCTTCAGGTATGAATTTTGCACTTGGCTCAACGGGGAGTTCTATATCTCTAATTAAACTCTGACGAAATCCCAGCAGGATAATCCTCTCCCTATCTTGAGGAACGCCGTATTCTATGGCATTGATCAGACGCTCTGTTAAGAGATAACCGGATTGATTTAGCTTTTCTTTAAGCTGTTCAAAAAAAAGGCGATGTTTTTTCGTTTTCCACAATCCTTTAACATTCTCAAATAAAAAGAAATCCGGTTGATGTTGGCAAATTAATTCAACATAAGCAGCAGAAAGCTTACCATTATCGCCGTCCTTACCTCGATTTTTTCCCCCAACTGAGAAATCTGGACAGGGAGGTCCGCCAATAAAACCGACAATATCTGTAGATTTCCGAGCATCCTGGATTAAATACCAGAGACGTAGGGCTTTTTCCCCCTCTGTAAGTTGCTCAATGTTTCCATTGTCGGCATAATGGTATCCATATTCGGGTAGTGGCAGATTCAGAACTTGTCTAGAGTAACGGTAAGCCTCCATATAGGAGGGATTAATTTCATTGACATACACGATATCAAAACCACTGGCTTCAAAGCCTAAATCGAGAAATCCGGTTCCAGCAAAGAAAGAGAATAGTTTAGGGCGAATGCTCATTGATAAATCCTAAAGGATAGAAAGATTATACCACTTTAGATAATTAATAAATAATCAGGTACTTATGTGGAATGGCACTGACTTTAGAGTTTGTAGTAAGCGCTTTAGCGCTTCTGGCACTAAAGTGCCTACTACGAACCCAGCTTAAGTCAGTGACATTCTACTTCTGTGAGAAAGCAAGGATTCTGTCCCTACATTTGTGTGTATTATTAACCCTTGAGAACCACTACATTGTTTGTGTAAATAGGCTTTTACAGAACAGGCTAAAACCTTTGCCAAAATGGGAGGAACAGCATTGCCAATTTGGTTACATTGGCTTTCTTCATTACCCTTGAATTCAAACCAATCCGGAAAACTTTGCAAACGCGCTCCTTCACGAACCGTTAACCGTCGTCTACGTCCATCGGGTAAGCGAATACGCAACATATCACCTGTTGGAGCGCTTAAATTGCGGCAAGTAACGGTTCTAGACGGGGCATCAAGGTGTAAATCTCTGGGTCTAACACACTTAGAGGCTTTCTCGTATTTTTTGATATATTCATCCATGCTAGGAGTGAGAAACTTAGCGTTTAATGGTACAATCAATGCGAGTTCTCCCAGTGCTTCACCAACCGTATACGGTAAATTATGATGAGTTTTGGGATGCCATTTCCATCCGCCTCGGTGAGCCACACAAAACAGACGTTCTCTGCGCTGAGGAACACCATAATCTGCGGCGTTAAGGATTTCCCATTCAACGATATAGTTTAGTTCCCTGAGAGCGCTGACAATTTCTTCAAAGTAGGTTTTATTGCGAAATAGCATTCCCCGCACGTTTTCAAATAAGGCAAGCTGGGGGCGATAGGATTTAACCGCATCAAGAAATATGGGAAAACCATCGCGACTGTCTTTGAGCCCCCGTTGATGTCCACCAACGCTAAAGGGTTGACAGGGGGGACCACCAATGATGACATCGGCTCCATCGACTAAATCGGGTTGGCGTGCTAGCGTGGTCTGATAGCAGAAACCATGCAGGTTGTGCTGATAAGTGGTGCAGGCGTCTGCTAATTTTTCATAACCGATGGTTCTAAATCCTGCGGCTTCAAAACCGAGTGCTAGTCCCCCACAGCCAGCAAACAGATCAATCACCAAAGGTGCTGTCGCATCGATGGGGGGAAGTTGAAGTTCTTGAGAGAGGAAATCAAGGTAGGGGAGTTGGTTTCGCATTCTCCTATTTTAGGACGCGATCGCACGCTTATCTTGTCTATCCCTTAACCTTGAATTGATAGGTTAGTCTTTAGACGCAGCATAGACATATCTACGACGACTGGTTTAGGTTTAGATAAGACAACATTCACAGCAGTGATAACAAAAAGCAAGAGAAGCCGCAGAAGTTGCCAATGCTGTTGAACCTAGGGTGGAGTCGGCGTATTATGACAGGTAATAAATAAAAGCTAAACTAAAGAAATGGAAGGTAAACAGTTTATTCGCACGATGCGATTACAAAACTTACTATCCTACGGAAGTGAGGGTGAAGAAATCGAACTCCAACCCCTTAATGTACTGATTGGTGCCAATGCATCGGGCAAGTCGAACTTAATTGAAGCCATTGGACTTCTGAAGGCAACTCCCACAGATTTAACTGCCCCAATTCGTAAAGGCGGAGGCGTCAGTGATTTACTTTGGAAAGGTCAAAAGGAAATTACAACAGCTAAAATTGAGGTAACTATAGACTACCCAGAAGGACTGATGCCGCTGCGCTATCGCATGGGTTTGAGTGTAGTTGGTCAAAAACCAGAATTGGTCGATGAAGCGGTGGAGAATGAACGCTATTACCCCGGTGAAGCGGATGTTTATTTTTACTACCGCTATCAACAGGGTCATCCAGTTTTAAACATTAAAATACCATCTGATGGGCAAAGAAGTCAACGTTCTCTACGTCGAGACGATCTGATTCTAGATCAATCTGTTTTGTCTCAGAGGAAAGATCCCGATCAATATCCCGAACTCACCTATCTAGGCAATCAATTTTCCCGGATTAGTCTATATCGTGACTGGCATATCGGACGAGATTCAGAACCGAGATTGCCTCAGAAAGCGGACTTACCGGAACACCCTTTGCTAGAAGACGGGAGTAATCTTGGACTGTTTTTGAACAACTTACAATACCAACTGGGAAGTAGAGCGATTATCGAGAAACTCAAGACGTTTTACGAAGAAGCAGAAGAACTATTAGTAAAGATTTATGGCGGTACAGTTCAGATATTTATCCGCGAGGAGGGTTTAATTCAACCAATCCCTGCAACTCGTTTATCTGATGGTACACTTCGCTATCTATTTTTACTGGCTTTACTTCTTGACCCAACCCCACCGCCACTGATATGTATTGAAGAACCAGAGATTGGCTTACATCCTGACATGATGTCTACTATCGCTGATTTGTTAGTCGAAGCGTCTGAACGAACTCAGTTAATTGTTACAACCCATTCAGAGGCTTTAGTTTCCTCTCTTCCTCCTGAATCAGTTTTGGTGTGTGAGCGAGATTATCGAGGAACTCATCTACGCCGACTTAACCCTGAACGGTTGCAAAAGTGGCTAGAAAATTATTCTTTAGGTGAACTCTGGAGCATGGGTGAGATTGGGGGAACGCGATGGTAAAAGAAATTCGTATTTACATAGAAGGGGGTGGAGATGATCGGGATACAAAAAGGCAAATGCGGCAAGGATTTAGCGGGTTTCTGAGAGATATGGTGCAGATAGCGCGGAGCAAGCGAATCAAATGGGATATTGTTGTCTGTGGTTCTCGTAATAATGCTTTTAGCTCTTTCAAAAATGCTTTGGCAGATTATCCTGATGCTTTCAATGTCCTACTGGTTGACTCAGAGGAAACAGTAAAACAACGACCTTGGGCGCATTTGAAATCTAGGGATAATTGGGATTCACCTAGCGTTGATGATACCCATTGCTATTTAATGGTGCAAGCAATGGAGGCTTGGTTTATTGCCGATATTGATGCCCTAAAAAAATTCTATGGGAAAGGATTTAGAGAAAATTCAATCCCTAGAAATCCAAATGTCGAGAAGATTGATAAGGATTCGTTAGAGCCAAGTTTAAAGCAAGCTACTCGCCATACATCCAAGGGTGAATACCAAAAGATACAACACGCTTCAAAGCTTTTAGGATTATTGGATGTTGCGAAGGTACGTAAAGCCGCGCCGAATTGCGATCGCCTCTTTAACACTCTTGCTCAAATTATGGGAGAGACAATCTAAAAAGGTAGACTGTAAAAGTGTTGAAAATCGTAACTAAATATCAAATAGAACGGCTCAAAAAATGGGAGAAACTTCATGGTTAATTCAGGTTGGAATGAGACAACGATCAAAACCGCGATCGCAAAAGCCAGAGAAGCCGCAGACATTGCCAATGTTGTTGAACCGAGGGCGGAATCGGCATATTATGACCAGAGTCGCGATCGCGTGATAATTAATTTGAAGAGTGGGGCGACGTTTAGCTTTCCCCCAGCATTGGCGCAAGGATTAGCAGGTGCTTCTCCAGAGGATTTGGCTGAGGTTGAAGTGACGCCATCGGGGGATGGGTTGCATTGGGAGAAGCTGGATGCGGATTTTAGTGTTCCGGCGCTTTTGGCTGGTGTGTTTGGCACGGCGGCGTGGATGGCTCAGATTAAGATGAAGGTAAGTTAGGGCGCGATCGCATTCTTGTCCTGTTCATGCATTCTGGTTGATATGAGTGTATTCTCCTAAAATAGTTAAGAGTTGACAAGTAAGCTCACCAGGCGTAAGAGAAAAATGGATAGCGTAGCACAAGAGAGCGACGTAATTGTTACTGATCAGGATACTGCCGAAGAAGATAGTGGTGATAGTGGTGGATTGTATCCCTATGACCCAACTAAAGCCGATATCGACATTAGAGAAGATCCTCAGACAGTTTTCGAGTTAATGAGAAAATATGACAATGGTAAGCTTATTATCGATCCGGATTTTCAGCGCAATCCTAGAGTTTGGAAGTTAGAGCAAAAAAGCAAATTTATTGAGTCTGTCATTCTCAATTTTCCACTTCCGCCTTGGTATGTAAATCAAACAGAAGAGGGCAAGTACATTGTTGTGGATGGACTACAACGTACTACAACTTTACATGATTTTGTTAATAATACATTTAAGTTAAGTGGTTTAGAAGCTTTACCTAAATTAAATGGTTCTAATTTCACTGACTTAAAAGAATTACCAGGTGACTATCAAACAAGGATTGAAGACAAAAAGCTTAATTTGTATATCATAAAGCCCTCCGTTCCCGTTAAAGTTGTTTATGATATTTTCAACAGAATTAACACGGGGGGAACAAACCTTAGTCGTCAAGAAGTGAGAAACTGTATTTTTTCAGGTAAATCAACAAACTTGCTTAAAGAGTTATCAGAACAAGAATATTTCAGGAAAGCCATTGACAAGGGAATTTCACCCGAAAGGATGAAAGATAGAGAAATTATTTTGCGTTATTTAGCTTTCAGGATTTTTGATTACACAAAAGATTATCAGGGTGATTTGAGTGATTTTTTAGAAAAGGCAATGAAAAAAATAAACTTGATGTCAGATGAAGAAATAAAAGCTTTGAAAAGGAATTTTGAGCGAGTAATGAACTTGAGTTTCGATTTTTTTGGGGATAAAAATTTTCGTTTACCTACAGGTCAGACTAGAGGAAGAATAAATATTGCAATTTTTGAATCGGTATCTTATTTTTTCTCTATAAGTAATGATAAGTTTTTAGAAAAACACAAAGAGGCGATTAAAAGTAATTTTAGTGAATTACTAGAAAATCAAGATTATCTCGATTCTATAAAATTTGCCACGAGCGGTAAAGCCAAGGTGTCTACTAGGTTTAAGCTAGCCCAAGAAATTTTAGGAGATGTGTAAAAAATGCTCAAAAAGATAATTCTAAAAAACTTTAAATGCTTTAAGGAAGAAACCGACTTTCCTTTGGGGCAGTTAACTTTACTGACAGGGATTAATGGACGTGGTAAATCAACCATGCTTCAATCCTTACTTTTAATGAGACAATCCATAGAACATAACGATAATGCTGCCCAACTTGTATTAAATGGTAGTTGTCTGAATTTAGGTAGTTTTAATGAAATTAGAAATAGCAATATATCAAGAGAAGAGTCCATTGTATTTAGATATTTGTATGAAGATAATATAGAAGTACCTAAAAATAATAATAGTAAAATTATTGGAGCTGCTCAATATCATTTCAATGAAAATTATGAAGATGATATGGTCGCTCAAATAAGTAGGATTGAATTTAATGATGAGATTATAGAACGTGATAGCAATCAATTAAACAGTATATCATACAAGCTGAACTCAGTTTATGAAAAATCTGATGAATGCAATCAAGACTTGCATCCCAATCGATTTAATTTCATATTTAGTACTCAAGAAAAAGAAAATAAAAATAATGGCTCTTGTTCATTGTTAAAATTATTACCTTTCTCCGATAATAGAATTTTTGAAAATGCAAGAGGTGAAAATATTGAAATAGATTCAAAACTATATAAATCTTTGTATTTCGACAGGATTCATTACATATCAGCAGACCGTGTGGGTCCACAAGAATTTTATTTTAAATCCACCTTGACGAAATTTCCCAATGTTGGTTCAAAAGGTGAATTTACAGCTAATTTACTACATAAAAATAAAGATTATCTAGTTAACGATAACTTATGTTTAGGAGAAGACGCCAAAACGTTAGCAACTCAAACAGAAGAATGGCTGAATAATATTTTTGATGGAGCAAAGGTAGAAATTTTAGGCTCAGATAGTAATATACTTGAACTCTTAATGAATGCGAGTACATCAAAAGACCGTTTTAGACCAGCTAATATTGGCTTTGGATATCATTGTGTTTTACCGATTGTTGTTTCAGCATTGATTGCCAAAGAAGGTGAAATGTTAATTGTAGAAAACCCGGAAGCACATTTACATCCTAAAGCACAATCAAGACTGGCTAAATTTTTAGCTCAAGTAAGTAGCTGTGGTGTGCAAGTTTTTATGGAATCCCACAGCGATCATATTTTGAATGCTTTGCGAATAGCAGTTCTAGATAAAATTTTGAATCATGAAGATTTAAAGATACTATATTTTCAGCAAAAGCCTAAACAGCCAGTTGTAGAAATTCCTGTGCAGCCTGATGGTGGTATTGAGGAGTGGCCCGAAGGCTTTTTTGACCAAATGGATAAAGATTTTGAACGGCTTTTTGGACTATAAAATGGAAATATTTATTAATGAAGTGTCTCTAGAAGGTCAGTATTTAACAGATGCCGAGTTTAAGGATGCAGTAATAATTTTTAAATCTATTTTTGATTTACTCAATAAAAAAACAAAACAGAAGATTATCTATAAAGAAGATAGTAATTTATTTGTTAACTATGATGCTATTAAAGGCTCTAATTTCCAGCAAAGTTTAAATCAAATCAAAGATAAGTCTCTGAAGCTAGCTTTTAAAAATATCGTTTTTAATAAATTGAATGCAAAAGAATGGCGTAAAGAACAAGTCCATTCTCTAAATGATTATTTCGATTACTTTACACCTCAATCCTGTCGAGATGTCAGAAACACTTCATTAGCAGAAGTGGCTGAAAGGCAATTTCAAAACAGCTACATAACTTATTTAGTGATTAATTTTACCAATTCTAGCTTTATAATTGCCCATCCCGACATTAGTAAATGTTGTTTAATTTCTATAATCAAAAACAATGATGAAACTCAATCCATTGATTTAGATAGTCTTGACAATCAAGCAGCTCTTGAGAATTGGCTAGAGAAAAAACTAAAACTAAGCAAAATAGAATATGATGAATCTTCTACTGTTCCTCCTCAGGATGAACAAACTATATTACGAGATACTAAAAGATTCAAAAGAACTAGAATTAGGTATGATGAGAGAGTGGTTTATTGCGAAATCTCTACAGGTAAATATTGGTACGTCGATAATTTACACTACGGCAAAGCCGCTCATTTAGAAGTTTTCGACAAAACTGGGCAGCGACACCTTGGAGAAGCTGATTTACAAGGGGAAATTGATGAATCAAAATCTGACAGTGAGAAAACTATTAATATATCATAGTTATACATTTTTGGTTACGAGTAACACAAACTACTGGACTGACATAGCTAAAATGGTGGCATAGATTTTACAATTAAATCGGGGCGGGTTTACCAGCGTGAATTCTAAGCGGCGCAACCTTTTTAGTGAAACCCGCCCCTACCATACCCTGTCATAGTTCACGCCAATTAGTCTTACAAATACTCCCATCTGGCATCGTCGCCCCCTCGAAATTCACCTCACTCAAATCTGCCTTATCCAAATTCGCCCCCGTCAAATCAGCTTCCCTTAAATCCGCGCCACTCAAACTCGCCCCCACCAATTTCGCCCCCACTAACTCCGCCCCCCTTAAATCCGCATTCCCCAACTTCGCCCAACTCAAATCCGCCCCGCTTAACCGCGCCTGCTTCAAACTCGCCCCCACTAGCTTCGCCTTGCGTAAACTCGCCTCACTCAAGTCAGCCTCACTCAAATCCGCAATCACCAACTTTGCCCCATCTAACTGCGCCTGCTGTAAATTTGCCCCCCGCAACATCGCGCCAATTAAATTCGCATTCCGCAAATCCGCCCCCGCTAACTGCGCCCCGGCTAACTCCGCATTCTGAAAATTTCTCCCCCCACTCTGATAGCGCGATCGCACTTCCCCAACATCGGTTACACTAATCTCTCGCTGGGGCGGATGGCGAAAGGTAAAGGTAAACGTATCGCCACTTTGCATCACCTGCCACATTTCCTCATACAAAGGATAAGAACCCACGCCACTCAATTTCACCCACCCTTTTGCCCGCGTTAATGCTACAAATAACTGATTCCGCAATTGCAGATTATTCTCATCTTTTGCCACATTATCTAACCCCACCACATACACCATATCCGCTTCATTTCCTTTCGCCCGATGAATACGAGACACAGTAACGCCACCCTCACACCAAAACTTATTTGGATCACGATGATCTTTATCAATGTGCAGCATATTGCAATCCATGGCACTAGGAAGATAAATATCAATTCCCTGAGACATCAAAAACTCTGCCACTGCTGTTTCAAGTCGCATCGCTTCTAATCCCAACCCTAAAACAATGACCAATATCTCGCGACTCGGTTTAAGTCCGTCATAGCGAAGATTGTAGATAATATTATCGGCTAATGCGGTTAATTCTTCCTGGCGCGATCGATAGGCGATAAACTCAAATAAGGAACCCTGCCAAAGTTTTGATACTAGATTTGGTGAATGTTCTGGAGGACGTCTCACGGTAATTTGTTGACCTGGGCGAAACGTTCCAGTGACTTCATAGCCAATCGCTTGCCAATCCTCAATCCGAGTAATTCCAGTTAACATTCCTCCCCGTCGTAATAATCCCATCCCAATTCCATGGGCGGCGGTAAGAATTTCCCCAGGGGTACGATAACACCGATACATGGTTTCACTTTTTCTAATTCCTCCCCCATACTGTCCGGTAACTAAATGCCCTAAGTCTTCACCAAACAACTCACTGGCATTAGGAATATTCAAGCTTTCTAAACTTTGGGCTTCATCATACGCCCAAATTAACCGCCGTTGTTCCGGTTGAGTGGGATCAACGGGGCGTAATGCCTGATATGCCATCCAGTAAAAGGGCTGTTTTCCCTCAAATTTTAAGGAGTCATCAACAATTAAATCTTGACCTTCATCAATTAAAATAACATCGTATAATTTTGGAATCGCTGTCTCTTGTAAAAGATTGAGACAAACTTCAGCTAATGCCTGATGCGGTTGCTTGGTTTCTATATCGTTAACGGTAAGCGCTTTTACCCCTGTGTGTCGGCAAAGGGTACTATAAAATCCCGGTTGTTTTCTCCCTCCCCAAGCGTGGAGAACTTTTAATTTGCGATGACCTTTGGCGTCGTATCTGATTTCGCCACTACTAAAGCGACGCAACCATTTATCCAGTTGGCTAATAATGGTGTGATAGAGGCTGCGGCTAAAGAAAACTAGGGCAATATTCCAGTCGGGATGCTTGAGGTGAATGTGGGCGGCTTTTTGACAGAGTAATACGGTTTTCCCGGAACCTGCTATCCCCCGAATCCGTTGGGGACCTGGGGGAATGGATTTGGCGATTTGTTCTTGGGCTAAATCGAATTCAGATAGGTGTTGGCGTACCTGTGCCAGAATACTACCACGGGTTTGTTGAGGTGTGCCATTAATAGTTTTTTGGATAGCATTTTTGTGTCCTTTCAGGTGTTGTTTTTTCCGAAAAACAGGTGTGCCACTAATCACCGCTTGCAGTAATTTCCACTGCTGGTTATTCAGAGGTGTTCCTTTGATAATTGGAGAGGTTTGCTGAATCCGTTTGATTAGAAAAGTCCAGGAAATGATATTATCTTGAAAGATAATTGGCGGACAGCTAGGGAGTTGGTAGAAGCCGCTTTGGTACCATTCAGCCTCGGTAATTAAAGGAAGGCAAATTAACGCCCGCCCTGTGACTTTACGGCGCAATATCGGTTCGCGATCGCAATACCCCAAGAGTGAGAATAATTGATTTTCTGCTTGTTGGTAAGGGTTGCTGCTGGTGGTGTAATAGTTTTGGAATTCCCAGCGATGACCTGTAATTGCCAGAATTTGGTCAATGGTGACAGATTTAATCTCAATCACGATTAAACCCAGTTGGGCGTCCACAATCAAGATATCGGGTTCCTTGCGAGACTTGCCCACCTTGGAAAATATAGGATAGCGCCAATACCCGATACAGGTGCGATCGCGAAATGCTTTCTGAACGGCGTCCCAGGCTTTTTGTTCTCCGCCTTCACCTCCTTTACCGAGTGGTTCTGTGGTAATAAATTTATTCGTCATTCGTTAAGGGAACAGGGAACAGGGAGTTCATAGTGTATAAACCTCCTTCTTCTTCTTTCTATGGATAGAGACTAAAGTTACACCTATTGATTGAGGAAACAAGATCCGATAAATGATAAAATTTACTTATAAATTAAAACAGACTAATTCATCTTTAGCGTGTAGAAGGATAGAACAATGGCTTTACATCAACACAAACGGGCAATCGGTATCTTTACAAACCGAGACGCGGTGACGCAAGCACTACAGGAACTCCACTTGGCTAATTTTCCCCTGGATCAGGTTACCGTGATTACCCGAGAATTAGAAGAGGAGTCGCTTCACGATACGGATAGGAAGACTCGCAAGGGTAATCAAGCGGCGAAACAGGTGGGGAATGGCGCTGTTGTCGGTGGTGTCATTGGATTGGTAACTGGCGTACTCGTCGGTGTGGGTGCGTTAGCGATTCCTCTGATTGGTCCAATCATGTTAGCAGACGCTTTGGGGACTGCTGTAGCCACAACTTTAGCCGGGACAGGAATTGGTGCGGTTAGTGGTGGACTTTTGGGCGCACTGATTGGATTAGGTATTCCCAAGAAACACGCCAAAGCGTATCATGAACGATTTTTACGGGGTGATTTTTTGGTCATTGTTGAAGGTACGGATGATCAAATTCGTCAGGCAATTTCTCTACTTAAAGATGGAGGAATCGAAGAAGTGGGAATTTACAATGCTCCAGAGATGGATGGGATAAATACCGATTTCCCCGTTACGGCTGTTGATGATCCTCATGCTCAGATGTCTAGATCAACGGTTTATCGAGAACCGGAACTGAATTGAGATGGATTGATATACATCTTTACTGATTATTTGCCGTCGAAGAGGACAGAAAAAATGAATAAGTTTACACTCTTATGCTTGACCAGTGTTTTAGGATTAGGAGTTTCCGCCTGTGGTGATGTCGCTAGAACCAGTACTAGCGCTCCTGATTCGATTAATGAGGTTGGTAATCCTCCAGACTTGGACACCGTGTTAAAAAATAAAAGCGATGCAACGAACCCCACCCGCCGAGCGCAAGCCAATGCTGACATTCGGGCGCGGGAGCAACGATACAATCTGTTCAGAGAAGGAGAGGAACGCTGTAATCGTAATGTACAAAGTGAAGTGCGGAGTAAGTTAGAGGTTAACCTGCCAACCTCTCAACTAGCGATTCAAGCTAATCAGGGAATTGTTACGATAACTGGATACGTGCAAACTCAAGAAAATCTGGAACGGATTGAGCCTTTGGCAAGGGAAATTAGAGGGGTTCGGGATGTCAATGTCCAAGCTGAGGTGGGACCCAATTTACCGCCTTATAACAGTTAAATTTTCTGTTTTTTAACGAATAGGCAACAGGCAACAGATACAGCAGATTTCAGGTTTATGAGGTACAGCCTTAAGCAAGATCCCCGATTTCTTCAAGAAGTCGGGGATCTGTCTATGTAAGCTGTCATGCATTTAAATTGGGTATTAGTAGCGAGCAAGATGCAAAGCCTGCGGCATGGCTTCGCTAAACGCACTACAAGGCTTTCGCCGTTATTGATATTAAGGTTTAAATGCCGAACAGCTTATAGCGCTACGCACTCGGCAATGGTGTCATAGGCAATAGGCAATAGTGAAGAAAAAAGCTTACCTTACAAGGGATTGAGCGTATTTGAATTTTTCTTTTATGTCCTAACCTTAGTGCGTAGTGCTATACCTCAGAGTCCCCTACAAATGGTGGTTTTGGATATTAAATTTATCTCTAATTTATCTCTATTGATAGATGAATACCTTACCCAATGTGTAGTAGATGTGGGAAGAAAGCACAAATCTAGCACCAAAGGCTAAATTTGTGCTGGAACAATCCTAAAAGAAAGCGAGAGAAACATGGCTGAAGACCAACACAACAGACACGCGCTTGGTGTATTCCCGACTCGTGAAGAAGCGGAAAAAGCGGTACAGGATTTGAAACGGGCAGATTTCCCTGAACAGCAAATCTCCGTCGTTGCTAGAGATGCAGGTAGGAATGAGGAACTTGCTGGTGTTGATGTGGAAAAAGGCAAAGGACATCAAGTCAGTAAAGGTGCTAAAGCGGGTGCGGCGACTGGTGGAATTGGTGGCGTTGTTTTGGGCGCATTGGAAGCCTTAGGTATTACCACTTACGCGGCGTTTCTACTTCCTGGCGCTGGTCAGGTTTTAGCCTTTGGTACGGTTGCGGCGAATGCGTTTGCGACAGCCGTTGCTGGCGGTGCGGTTGGCGCTGTGGGTGGCGGTTTAGTTGGCGGTTTAGTCGGTTGGGGTGTTCCTGACGAGCAAGCTAAAGTTTATCACGATTTAGTGTCTAAAGGTGAGTATTTGATTATGGTAGAAGGAAATCCTGATCAAGTTGGTTTGGCGGAAGCTATTCTTAGTCCGATGGGAATTCGTGAATGGAAAATTTATGAGGCTCCTCGAAATACTGCTTCTCGCTAGTTAGATGCCAAGAACTCAAGTTCTTGGCTAATTGCTTAAGTCGGTTAAAACCGACTGAAACAATATAATCGGGTTACACCAAGCTATACTTTAAGTAGATTGGTGGAAATCAACTCAATTCTATTAATATTAAGTTATTTTAATATTCCTCAAACCCTTACAAATTGCAAATGACGAAAGCCGTCAAACAGGTAAGCTGTCATGCATTTAAATTGGGTATTAGTAGCGAGCAAGATGCAAAGCCTGCGGCATGGCTTCGCTAAAGCCTGCGGCATGGCTTCGCTAAACGCACTACAAGGATTACGCCATTATTGATATTAAGGTTTAAATGCCGAACAGCTTATACACTTTCTGCGTCTCCCCATTTCCCCATCTCCCCATCTCCTGCTCACCTCACAACTCCCAACAGCAAACCCTACTTAAAGGGTTTCGGGATCAATATTTAATTCTCGCAGTTTGGCGGCGTAGCGTTCGGCAACTTCTTCAGGTGTCGGGACGAGTTTCCCTTCTGGAGTGAAAAAACGCAACTGATTCTGATGAATTCCTAGAAATAAACCAAGCTGCTGACTCCACAATTGTCCTTGAGCATTCGGTTCGAGGGGTTGATAGTCTCCATCAACTAAATGAAATCCGACAAATTCTAATGTATTTGGATCGAACCAAAAGTAATCGGGGGTACGAAAGGTATCTTGGTAAAGTTTTTTCTTAAATCCTTTGTCTGTATCAGCCGTTTTAGGAGAAAGTATTTCAATAATCACATTTGGATATTTGCCATCTTCGTTCCAGACGACCCAACTTTTGCGAGTTTTCCGTTCAGTGTCTAGCACGACAAAAAAGTCGGGTCCCCGGAAGTCTTCTGATTTGCGTTGACGGGGACTGTAATAGATGGTAAGGTTGCCAGCGACGTAGAAATCATTTCTATCTCGCCATAGCCATTCTAAGCTTTTGAGGAGTAAGATAATTTGTCGCAGATGCAGTTCAGTTTCCCAGGGGGGTTCATCACTATAGAGGTCACTTGGGGGAAAGATAATATCTTGTGAGATATCTGGGAAAGGAGCGAGTTCTTGAATTGGGGACATGGCGCGTTAAAGGGAGGACAGCAAATTGCATTTTTCTTTATTTTAGCTAACATTGTTTAACGCAGAACATCTTTGAGCCAATCCACCAAACTGACACCGCCAAACCAAACGGCTAGTAAAATAGAAATTGAAAGAATTCCACCCAGTAAACAAATCACTAATCCACCTAAGCTAATTGCCCCATCATCTTCAATTAAGCCAAAACCTGTGACAAAAATACCGATCGCGGGCAAGGTATTGGTTCCGGGAATGGGAATCATCATCGAGATGGACATGAGTGCAATTGCCACCCCAATTACTACACGACCCGTTAGACTGGTACAGAGATAGGGTAGACGTGGACGCGCGATCGCTTCAATCTTCTTTAACCAAGGAATCCCCCCTTTAACCACTCCCTGCACCGTTTCTAGTTTCATCCTGCCATTCATCACTTTCTGGGGTAACCAGGGACGTTTAGCACCAATGATTAGCTGAAAGGCTAAAATCAGCATGACAATGCCAAAGGGGATCGAATAACCCGGTGCTGGAACGGGTAACGCTGAGGGAAGCGACAGGATTACAAACAAAAACCCAAAAATTCGCTCCCCCGCGAAAGACAGAATATCTGCTAGTCTCACCTGAGGCTGTCGATCTTCTTCAAAAAAATAACGTTGTAGTTCAACCGAAAGTCGAGCCATTTTCCTGAAACCTTTCGATAAAAATTGAGAATTTGCTGAATTATATCCCTGATTTCTGGAGATCCCCGGCTTCTTCAAGAAGTCGGGGATCTCGTTTTGAGGATCAAGTCAGGCATGATACCACACCCGAACAATTCCGAACTAGGTTCCTGATGTCCACGAGTTCATATACTCAACTTGCTCAGTGGTTAAGGTATCCAGTGAGATACCCATTGCCTGCAATTTCAACCGTCCAATTTCTTTATCAATCTCAGTCGGAATCGAATGTAGACCGGGTTCTAGTTTGCCTTTATTCTGCACCAGATATTCACACGCCAAAGCTTGGTTAGCAAAGCTCATATCCATCACCGCACTGGGGTGTCCTTCGGCGGCGGCTAGGTTAATCAAACGTCCTTCACCCAATACGATAATAGATTTGCCGTTTTTCAGGAAATACTGTTGGGTAAAGTTGCGAACTTGCCGATATTCCGTGGATAACTCTGCCAAGGATTTCAGGTCAATTTCAATATCGAAGTGACCGGAGTTACACACCATTGCGCCATCTTTCATCACTTCAAAATGTTCTGGGCGAATGACGTGCTTGTTTCCGGTAACGGTAATAAACACATCACCATGGGAAGCGGCTTCAATCATGGGCATTACCCGGAAGCCATCCATGACGGCTTCAATCCCTTTAATCGGGTCAATTTCAGTAACAATGACATTCGCGCCCATACCTCGCGCCCGCATTGCCGCACCTTTGCCACACCAACCATAACCTGCAATGACGATGGTTTTCCCAGCCAGCAGAATGTTGGTGGCGCGGATAATACCATCGAGGGTGGATTGTCCTGTACCGTAGCGGTTATCAAAGAAGTGCTTGGTATCAGCATCGTTGACGTTCATCGCGGGGAAGGTGAGAACTCCCTGATTGAACATTGCCTGCAAGCGGACAATTCCGGTGGTGGTTTCCTCGGTGGTGCCGATAATATCACCAATCTGGTGTTGCCGTTCCTTAACCAGAGTGGCTGTGACATCACTCCCGTCATCGATGATCAAATTGGGTTTGTGATCCAGGGCGATTTGAACGTGGCGGTTGTAGGTGGCGTTATCTTCCCCTTTGATAGCAAAGACAGGAATCCCGTAATCAGCGACTAAGCTAGCCGCGACATCATCCTGAGTAGACAGGGGATTACTAGCAATTAGCAACCCATCAGCCCCCGCATTTTTCAGCGCGATCGCTAAATGGGCGGTTTCTGTGGTAACGTGGCAGCAAGCAACTAGGCGAATTCCTGCCAGAGGTTTATTTTGAGCAAAACGCTCCTGTATTTGCCGCAAAACGGGCATTTCCCGTCCAGCCCATTCGATCCGCTGTTTGCCTCCGGGGGCTAGGGATAGGTCTTTGACTTCGTGTTTGAGCGCAGTAGATGTTGCTGTCATGGATTTGGTTTATGTTATCTAAATTTGCATTGTCATCTTAACTAACTTAGCCTATTTGCCATAACCCAATATTCGTAGTTGCGCTTGAGCGCTATAAATGCCTCCCATCTCATCAGGGCGGGTTTTGTTTTTCCGTTATCTGTGAATATCTGAATTTAGTCCCTAAACCCGCCCCTACAATTGTCCCTAAACCCGCCTCTACACGCCGTACCAGGGTATTATTAATCGTGGCTTGCAGTCGAGCTTGTCTGGCTAATTCCCAAAAACTGACACCCAACGGCAGGAAGAGGAGGGCGGTGAAGCCAAATGTCCAGCTCAAGGCGTGATTGACTTTGGTGTAACCTGCTACAATAAACACCAGCATACAGGCTAAGGTAATACCGAGAAGATTGGTTACATACAGTAAAAATGCGCCTAAGCTAAAGGACCAAATCCCCTGAGACAGCGACAGTCCAACCACACATAAGGGTGGCATTAGGGCAACCGCGATCGCTACCCCGGCTAAGGCATCGCTGATACGCTCGCGAGTCTTGGCAAAACTACTGATCCCGCCTGCTACCACCGCGATCCCCAAGTCTACTAAATTCGGCTGGGTGCGAGACAGCACTTCTGAACCATATTCGGGAATCCCAGCAATCCGTCCCGTCAGCCACGAGAGAACTAATGCTATGATTGCCGCACCCGCGATCGCTCCTAAAGCTTTACGAAATAAAATCAAGTCTCCTTCCAACGCCCCAAACGCTAATCCCCGGAAGGGTAGCATCAACGGAGCAATGATCATCGCACCAATGATGACAGCAGTACTGTTGCTAATCAGACCAAACGTGGCAATCAGACAAGAACTAATCGTGAGGACAACATAATTAATCGTCCAACTGGCATCGATTGACAACTCTTGATGGAGTTGTTTAAATACATCTTCAGTGACGGCTTCCGGTAAAAGCCGATTGAGCATGAGTATATATCGTCACATCAATTCAATGAAATAGAGATTTGATGGATTTTCTGCGGATTGAGAGATTTCCCTAAAACTATCTCCTCAGATAGAGGATAACTCAAAAGTTGCGATTGTTAATCTTTACTTTTGACTTGCTCAAATGCCATAACTTTTTTTGATCAGGACTGGGTATCCGGCTTAAACAAAGTCATTTTGCCCGTTTTGCAAGGTTTTACTCCAAATTGGCTACTGTTAAAATTTTTTTTAGTCTATATACTGAATACTGAATTGTTAAGAAAAATAACAAGTAGACAATCAGGATGAGGAAAATGCGAATTTCAGCTTGGACAATTGCCGGATCAATTGCGTTAGCGGGCTGGGTTATCTCTCCAGTTCAGGCTCAGATACCCGGTTTACCCGATGTCAACCTACCGACTCCGAATCCTCTCAAGCAGCAATCAGAGGATACCGCTGATTCGGGTTGTGTTCGACTTGATGGTCGCTGTTTATTTGAGATTGCCGCACCTAAATCAGAGTTACCCCAACGCATTCAAGAAATTGAACAACGGTTACAGGATATCAGCCAGACTTACTTCAAAAATGAGAGCGCTGAATTAGAGTTTCGCAAAGAATTAGACCAACCAAGCAGTTTACCTGAAATTTACGTCTCTCTGCTAGATGAGCAAGACAATCGGTTCAAAGAAGTTCGTTTGATGAGCGTTACCAATCAAGATGCTGATCTCACAGGAGTGCCGATAGAGACTAGAGCCGACGAAATTATCGAACAGCTCGAACAACAACTACCCCAGGCAAAACAGGAACGGCAACCTGCTGTTTTGACGGATCGAGTAGGAGTTGCCGTTGGTACTGGCGTAGCCATGATTGTTGCCAGCTTACTCATTTATCGTTGGGAACGCCGCTTAAAACGTTCCAAACAACTGTTAGAGCCTTCTGGATCGAACGCCGAACCAATATCCACTCAACTTACCCAAAATCAACAGCGAAATGTCAAAGAAGTTTTACATCGCTTGCTGCAACTGACGCAAGGGGTTATCTGGGTGGGGGGAAGTCTACTTATTTTAAGTCTATTTCCTTACACACGACCCCTACAGATATTAATCCTTGCCAGTTTCCGAATTCCCGTGCGTGTGGGTATTGTCGGCTTGGGAACCTACGTGATCATCCGGCTATCTTATGCCTTAACCGATCGCTTCTCATCTGCCATTGTCAGAAATCATTTACTGACGCCAGAAAGCGCCCAGCGATCGCAGTTGCGTGTGTCAACGGTGTCTGGGGTAACCAAAAATATTATCACCTTGAGTTTTAGTGCGATCGGACTTTTAGTGGCGCTAGCGGCAATTGGGATTGACATTGGTCCCCTGTTAGCTGGCGCTGGGATCATCGGTTTAGGCTTGTCTTTGGCATCACAAAACTTGATTAAAGATGCCATTAATGGCTTCTTCATTCTCTTAGAAGATCAGTATGCCGTTGGTGACGTGATTACCGTAGGAGATGTTGGCGGGTTTGTGGAAATGATTAACCTACGGATTACTCAGTTGCGGGATGCTGAGGGACGATTAATTACGGTTCCCAACAGTGAAGTTAGAATTGTGGCAAATCTTTCGAGTAATTGGTCACGGGCAGATTTAAATATTCCCGTTACCTATCAAGCCGATGTTGATAAAGCATTGGATTTGGTCAGACAGGTGGCACACGAGATGCTTATGACCCAAATGTGGCGGGAGCGTATCCTGGATGAACCCGACATTTTAGGGGTAGATAATTTTGGCGATCGCGGTTTTATTATTCGGGTGTGGATTAAAACCCAGCCGTTGAAACAATGGGAAGTAGCGCGAGAGTTTCGCCGTCGTCTAAAAGCGGCATTTGATGAAGCTGGAATCCTGCTTTCAGTGCCTCAGCAAGCGCTCTGGTTTAATAACACCTTACCGACGCAATCATTGTCCAATGGTCACTCGAATGGTCATGGTCACCAGGACGTTCAGGCAGAGTATGCTGAGATGGAATAGACTATAGCAATCCTAAATAGTAGAGACGTTGCATGCAACGTTCTCTACCCATGTTCGGACAGTTCTAATCGATGTGTCTACTACTATACAATGGAAAAACACACCCCCCAATATGGCTAGACACAATCTATGCCGCCTGTTATGGACAAAACTCACTTAAATAAAAAAGTGATAGCTAAGATAAAAATCTTTAAAGAGTTTGGCTATCGTGACAGGCCTCTTGAAAGACCCGTTGAAGAAGGCACAACTGGCATAATAGTTGATTTTGGTTTTTCAAGCGGCAACCCTTACGTGAAATGGGAAACAGGACAGGAGGGTTTTGTCTCTGACTATTGGATTGCTCTGGTGAGTTAATAGTTTGAAAGGTTTGTTTCATTCGTGGAGCTAAGGCAAAAAGGCAGGTCTCAATCGCGATCTCGTAGGTTTTGTGCTTGGTTTAGTAGCTCCTGTTTCCTAGTTTCGTTGTGTTTCTTCTTGTAGTGCGAGCATCTTGCTCGCTACCCATTCCCAATTTAAATGCATAACAGCTTATCAGTGAAACCCGCCCCTACACCTCCAATCCCCAAAACCCCTCGCCATTACAGTACAAATGTACTATAATAGAACTATCAAAGATTTTACGCCGTGAACGCCTGACCCCTAAACCATTCAAGATTGTCGCCATGATTAAGCATTACATCCTCAGCATCAACCCCAACGCCGAGTACGAGTGGGAACAACGCATCCTACGCCACCCAATCACCGCAGAACGCCCGGATTTTGCCAGTTTAATCGCCCAAGCCGTGGGGGACGAATCAGGATCATATTTAGTCGAGGTGAATATTGAAGTCAACCTTTTAGAGAAAGCCCCAAATCCTCAGCCTCAGAGGAATTCCCTGGATGGAGCCACCAAGACAGTCAACTCCCAAGCTTCGGAATGGGTGGCGTAGTCAGTTAACTGTTTAGCTTGGATAACCGGATCAAGGATTGTCCAGATTGATACTCTCATACAGGAAGATTTACGATGAACATGAGTCAGTACCCCGCCGCGATCGCACAAGCCGCTCAAACTGTTAATGATTTGGATTCGCAAATTCAGGCGGTGCAACTTAATATTCATCGCCTAGAAGCCAGTATTGACAAGCAAATTGCCTTCGATTCTGAGTTAAAAAATGACTCTCAACGCAAGGCGCGTCGATTTGAGCTACTAGAGGTGAATTTGGAATATCAGCACGCCCTCAACACTGTAATGCGGCTAACCAATCAAAAGGCGAACGCTGTAGCTAACTTGGAATACTTGCGGAATCAGTTCAGTGTTGCCAAACTGGAAGCTCGACTGGCAATCGCCCGCCAGCTTAATGGTTCAGATATTGGTGATCTGTTGCTGGGCGTTTAATAGAGCAATTGCCTTGAGGAACTCCGGACAGGTTTTCGGGCTTACTGAGAATGGTGCAAGATCTGATTATAGCTATTCCAAGCTGGGTAAGTTGCCCAAAATAAACTATGACTATTGTGACCTCTCAAGAAATTGCCCGATTCCGTTCTCAGCTTTCCCATAACCCCGAAGCGATGCAAGCGCTGGATGCGATTGAGGATTGTGAGGGGGATCTAGAAGACGCCGCGATCGCACTCGCGATTCGAGCCGGACAACAACCCCAAAGTGACAATGCTCGATGGTTAGACGATTTAGCCAAAAAATGCCGTGCGGTTATTTGTAAGCCGGAATTTCGCCAAGAATTGCTCAATGGCTCTTATTCTCAGGTGATTGAATACTTAGCAGGGACACCCCTACTTCCGGCGATTCTAGCAACACCAGTCCTGATGTCGGCTCTCAGCCAAGGCGTGACTAACTTTTGCGAACCGATTGATGCTCACTTTGAACAGGTTTATGGCGATCGCTCTCCTTAGTCGGTGCATCCCAACACCAGTCAACGCAACGCCAGTACAGCAGTCAAGGGAGTGAGGAAACAAGTTCTGTGATATCGCGATCGCACCAGGTCACTTTAAAATCACTAGAACACTGTGAGCTAGACCAATACTCCCCCATTTTACAGTCGGTAGTATAAAGGCGTTGCACTAGACTAGACGACCCACGACCTCCAGTGGGTCTTTTTTCTGTTCGTTCATAGTTACATTTTTGCCAGCTACTTCAATAATCTACTGATTCAATTCATTGAGCATCAAGTTGACCAAAATAAGATTCAAGTTGTCCCCACCACGCACTCACCCCAATTACTTAGACTTTTCAGTCTAACAATAGCCAATTGTAAGCGGATTTACAGTTGTGGCAATAGTCATTAAGTCGCTATCGGTAAATCCGCGATCGTTTGGGAGAATCGATGTAATTTGTCTTATGGAGTAACAAATTTTATAATAGATCAAGCTGATGAGCATAAATGTGGAATTTTATGAGAACTATGATATTGGATGAATTTACTCAATTAACGGCGAAACAGGAAAAATGTCCTTCTCAATTACCCAAAGCATTGCAAGCGTTGTGGTATGACAAAAGAGGGGATTGGCACCGAGCGCATGATATCGTGCAGAATGCCAGCGATAGTGATAGTGCATGGGTTCATGCTTATCTTCATCGCGAAGAAGGTGACTTAAGCAACGCCAATTATTGGTACAGACGCAGTGGACAGTCACAATTTAACGGTGAATTGAGCCAAGAATGGGAATTCATCGCGTCTAATCTGTTGGATAAAGTCAACGCCTAAATTCTAGGGCTTGGTTTAACCACTGTAGGGGTGGGTTTAGCCATTCAATTCAGATATTCACCGATAAATGAACAACAAAACCCGCCCTGATTCAGGTTCGTACTATTTTAGCTGTGCCACGCCAGATTAAAAGTTTTTAGCGGTGTGAGTAATCGGATCAAACTCAAATCGTTGCTGATAATCCGTTTTTCCATAAAGATTAAATGTAATCGTGGGTTCGGTTCCCATCACTTCTACATGGTGAATCGCATTAGGCATAAAGCTGATAATATCGCCAGGAACCAGAATCTGTTCACCCACCTTTTCGATGCGATCGGGAAATTCTGAATCCGTAGTCCGTCGCCAAAATGTATTTTTTTCTTCACCACTAATTAACGCTACCACTCCCCACGCCGCATGATTGTGAATTGGAGAGACTCGTCCGGGTAACCAAACCACCGTCTGCACGGTTAAGGAGAACTCTGGTTCATCATACAGCATCAAGACGGACCACCCTGTATCGGGATTCGGTTCGCGATATTCCCCCTGTAACCAGTAGGAACTCGTCAGTAAACGGCGGACTAACGGGCGAATTTTTTCTAGGCGTTGGCGATCATCTTTGGTGGATTCGAGAATATCTTCTACATCGGTGAGAAATCGATAAAGTCGATAATAGCCTGTAGATGTTTCACTCTCTTGGAGATTACAGGCTAGACAGTCTCCATTCTCTGTTACTAACCAATCACTACTTTTCATCATTTATTTTATAGCTAGAGTATAATCAGGGGCAATTTTTTATCAGGTTTCGCCATACCGCCAATTTTGACAAATTAATTTAGGGAAAATCTGAGTTTTTCCTGAGAAAATCTCGGTTTATCCTGAACCTCCCTCATCCAACCAGCAATCGTTGACCCCAGTCTCAGCGAATCCCAAGCTGTTTTTAAGGATAATTTAAGTTTATTAGGGTTAAGTATTGCCTAAGCCCCGGCAGATTTCTGGGCGATGACGTACCAATTCTTGTATCACAGAAGCCATAAGAGAATGAAAGTTAACTACATTGCGACACTCACCATTGCCTCTATTCTAGGTCTGGGGCTAGCAGCGGGCTGTGGTAACCCCTGTGCCGCTAAACCTGGACCCGAAGGCGGGACTGAAACTCAAGCGAATCCCTGTGCGGGTAAAGAGAACCCCTGTGCGGGTAAAGCGAATCCTTGTGCGGGTAAAGAGAACCCCTGTGCGGGTAAAGCGAATCCTTGTGCTGCTAAAGAGAATCCTTGTGCAGGTAAAGCGAATCCTTGTGCGGCGAAAGAAAATCCCTGCGCGGGTAAGACGAATTAATTAGCATTTAGGACTTCCGTTACGCTTGCTTTACTATTGAACCACCATCTGTAGGGGTACGACATGTCGTACCCCTACTCTTTTTAGAATTCCCTGTTGCCTATTCCCTAACATCCATCCTGTGAGTGACATTTGAGGTGAAGCATGGGGAATATACCGATACACGTCTGTGGACGCAACACCGACTTGTGAGTGTTCATACACATCTGTTCATTGTGTATGAATGAGTAGAGATAATTGAGATAAGAATTAAATTAAACATTGTTTTTGGTTGTTTAATAGGACAGCATAACCGCTGTTAATTTAGGCTAATACCAGAATTGATTATCTCCCTCAAAAGTCATGAAAACCCTAACAAAGTGGATAGCAATAGGAACTATCGAACTTATCTTCTGTTTTTGGATTTTAGGTAATGCCGCGAATCTAGTTAGTTCTCCCAGTGACCAAAAAGTTTGGTTAGGCGTCAGTTATTACGTCGTCGGATTACTTGTTGTACCAGGAGTTTCTGCCAGTCATGTCACCGCAAGACTGCATCATGCTCAAGTTCGACACAAGCAGATAAAAGAAGCTTTCCCAGATTGTGATGTTTCCTTGGTTGAACTTTTGGATGTCAACTGAAGAAATTATCACTTTTATCTCTTCATCAATTTTACGATATGTAGAGCCACATAGAATGTCATGATTTAACCAAAATATTGTCTTGCAACCTCCCCCAAAATTATGCTGAATATGATTTGCACTTCAGACACGTTTCTTTACCCCTTAAAGACCATGAAAAATATACCTCGTCGTTTCCTTAAACTTACTGGAATAACGGTTACTTTAGCAATTATTGCATCGGGTTGTGGTGCGGTTCCTGGAAGCAGTGTTAAGCGGATACCTGCTGGCTATGTCGGACTAAAAGTCGAGCTTTATGGTGAAAATCGTGGGGTGCAAAATGCAACGATTAGTACAGGAAAGGTTTGGTATAATGGCTACACTGAGGAAATCGTCGTTTTTCCAGACCACGTTCAGTATTATATCTTAACGGCTTCAACGGAAGAAGGCTCTCCAGTTGATGAAAGCATCAGTTTTGGTGTCGGTGGTACAACGGTTAATGCGGATGTCTCCCTGTCGTATTTTTTCAACACCCAGAAAATTAAGGACTTTTACGGGAAGTATCTGAAAGATCCGGAACAGTTTAAAGCCACTTTAGTTCGCAGCGAAACCCGTAATTGCTTTAACCAGTCAGCTACTGGCTTGAAACCCGAAGAAATTGTGGGAAACAAGCAGGCACAATTGCTCAAAGATGTCCAAACTTGCTTGAACAATAAATTTGGTGCTGTTGGCGTTACGTTTGATTCCGTCGGGTTTGTCAGTAAGCCTCGATTTGACGAGTCCATTGAAGCCCAAATAACCGCTCGTTTCCAAGCTGAACAGCAAGCCGTAGCTGCTAAAGCACAGCTTGAAGTCGCAGAAGCCGAATCTAAGCGAAAAATTGCTGAAGCGAGGGGAGAAGCTGAAGCCTCGCGGATTAAAGCTTCAACCGTTTCTCCTTTAACGATTCGTTTGCGAGAGTTAGAATTGCAAGAGGAAATGATTAAGAAATGGGATGGAATTCTACCCACATATTTAGGTGGAACGGCACCATTTCCTTCCTTCGATCCGAATGCGGGTCATTCGCTACCGTCAGCGAGTACAGCGAAGAAATAATTCGTCATTTTTCCTTTGTCATTTGTCTAAGAGTTTGATGTCCAGGGAAAAAGTCCACAAGTGATAAAGGGAGTTACTTAAGCGGATTTGGTATTAGATACCCGACTTCTTCAAGAAGTCGGGTATCTGTCAGCAATTTTGGTTTAAAACGTGAAGGTAGTTCTCACCGTACCAATAACCGCATCGCTGTTATCTGAATTTTGGTTGGGAGCGGTTAACCAAATGATACCCGGTGTAATCGAGAGATTATCGCTCACTTGATATTTGTAGAACCCTTCGATGTGATACGCAAAATCTCGATTAAAGTCGTTGGTTCCTCCGGGAACGTCTAATCCTCTTAGTGTCGGTTCTGCACCCGCAACAACGGCGGCAAAGCTTCCCTCTTTCCCTAAATCGGGGAAAACTAAACCTAACGCGAAATTCCAAATATCAGCATCGCCTAATCCAATTAAACGGGCATCAGTTTTACCAACCCAGCCATTAACCAAAAAGCTAGGACTAAATCTGAGGGAGGCTTCTATTCCGTAAGAGTTGCTAACAACTGGAGTGCTGAGTGTATCGGCTGATAAATTGGTTACATTTGCCAATTGTCCGGGATTGAGATTAGCAAAGGCTGTACCTGTTCCACCTAACAGAAAGCGTCTGGCACCATCTCCATCATTAAAACTGCCATCGTCATAAGCATGGACGTAGGTTAATCCAATTTTAAACCGACTGCCATAAACGATTTGGGCAATTCCGGAATAATTCCCGTTGAACAAGCCATTATCCTCTCCAGGATTACTGGCGGTATTGGAAATGTAGCCCAAATCTACTCTAATATTATCACTGGGTTTCAGCGCGATCGCAGCCCCTGCGCCAAAGGGTCCAATTCGGTAGATGGGATTCCGTTCAGCGAAGCGGGAAATGGCATTAGAACCCCCAGCTAAGCCTTCTAAGAAAGGGTTAACGGTATCCACGTAGTAGTGGTGTAAGCCATTATTTGCCACAATTTGTACTGTGGCTTTGTCTCCCAGGGGAAAGCGATAGCGCAGGATGTCGATAATCACATCATTGCCGTTATCACCATCGTAGGTAAAGCGCCCTTCTTGAGTAAACTGTGATCCATCGTCGAAGGTTACACCATCTCTTGCTAGGAGTAGGGCAGCATTACCCGCCTGGAGACGAGTTTGCAGCATATCCTTCCCGGTGAAGCTAGTCAAAAAGTTGAGGCGCACGCGATCGTGAACAACGGTATTTACATCGTCGCCAACTTCATCCCCAAACGCATCCACCAAACCAAAGATAACTTCCCCTGATAGCTTTGTGGTTGTGGAAAATTGATGGTCTTCTAAAAACGCCACTCGACCTTCTAAATTATCAACCCGCGCTCCTAAGGTGGCAAGTTCTGCTTCAAATTCTTCGACTAAACGTCGTAGGGTGGGCAATTCTTCAATGTTATCGGGAACGTTGCCAATTAAACGCTCAATTTGCTGTAAACAGGCATTTAATCCAGCCGCAAATTCATAGCGCGTCATCGCCCGATTACCGCGAAATGTGCCATCCGGATATCCCGCAATACAGCCATACCGTTCAACTAGCGATCGCAAGGCTTCATACGCCCAGTCTCCGGGAGAAACATCTCGCAGTTGGGAAACGTTGGTTATTTGTCCCATTCCCTGATTTTCCATGGCGTCCAAATCTAGGGAGGGTTCAGGGGTTTCCGGTGTCGCTGATGGGTTTAATTCCTCCGTCTCCAGCGCTGCATCTGGAACCGGAATCTCTAGATTCAAGGGCGTTTGGGCAATTGAACTCGGCTGTTGGGTATTATCCCTTCGGGTAGGTTCACCTGCGATCGCGGCGGTAGACAGCCCAATTATTATCCCTAAAATTGTCGGAACATTAAGTAAGGCAATCCTAAAAACTTTAGCTTGATTCACGTTCGTCTCTCACACCAAATAGAGTTTTTTGTGAGATTAGCCAACCGAATAACCGTCCCTGGAATTTTTTGTTCCAGAGGTTTTATCCTGTCTGGGTTAATCTCAGGTTAACCTTATCGGCGCTATCTGCTTTTTTTGTATTAATTGATGCAAAGTGTCCTGTTTATATGCAAAAATTGAATCAAATACATCCGTTTACTGCAAATCAAGCTCCATCAGTGCAGGTTGAGAGGTTTTAAAAATCCTATAACCAATAAAGCTATAGGAGTTATTTTGCTAAATTATCAGCAATTTAGGAGCTAATTGCTTTATTCTTCTTGCTCAAGTTCCTTCAACTCCTCTCTATACTTTTCTACTGCTGACTGCAATAGCATCTGAGCCATTGGAATACCTATTTTTGTCGATATAATTTTCAGCTTTCTGTGGAGGTCATTCGGTATCGTCACTTTGAGTTGCTTGTTTTTCTCGCGGTCAATAGGCATTTGAATAAGGACTTAGACACCCTATAAGAATACCCTGAGTAGGCTATATCCTGCTCAGAGTCTTGATTGCATGGACTTAGTAGGGGCTACTGAGTCTACCTAATGACAAAAAAAAGACAGACCTCTCAGCATTCAATGCGTTGAAGTGTCGCTCTTATCCTTGCTCCTGCTTGCATGAACTGTCTGCACGGATCAGAATAGTATCCTTGGACAACCTTGGCTCTTTCTGCTTTCTCCTGACAGATAGCAGCGATTAACGCTAACACAGCCTTTAGCCCTAACTCATCAATGAGTATTTCCAAGTCATCTTTATTGGTAATTGGTTTATTCATAAGCTCAACTGATTTTCTAAGAAACCACCCTGAGAGCTAAAAAGACTCAGGGTGACACAGGCAATATCTAGGATAGCACTAAGTAGGGGCAACCAAGTCCTTTTCTTAACGAGTAGTGATGAGTCGTTACGGTTAAGTAATAGATAATCGATGGCTGAAAATCTTTTAGGATAGGACTTTCAGTCATTTAACTCAAACCCAATAGTCAAATCGATAAAATACTGTAACTACGGCTATGAACACCTAAGCTTTAATCAGAGTCGATTCATAGTCAAAGTCAATAGTCAAATTCATCAAAATTCGGTAGAACAGCCCCACCGTAACTAAGGCTATTCCCCCGAAAAGCTTACTCTATAAAGTTTCTAACAAATGGCTCAGGTCGGATTTGAACCAACGACCTTGGGCTTATGAGTCCCCTGCTCTAACCACTGAGCTACTGAGCCGTTTTTTTTCACAGCCTCCTTAATTTAGCATAAAGCTTACGTGAACACAAGCACATTTTCCAACATCTATTCCAGGTGAATGCCACTGGCTTAAGGGTGGTGGGCAGTGCCCACCCTACGGTATAAGCTGCCACGCATTTAAATTGGGAATGGGTAGCGAGCAAGATGCAAAGCCTTCGGCATGGCTTCGCTTAACGCACTACAAGGATTTCGCAATTCTTGACATTATGGTTTAAATGCCAAACAGCTTA